>CAZHAI010000148.1:0-5803 GCA_964530645.1 uncultured Rikenella sp.
GTACCGATTGTGGTGCCTGCGCCGACGTTTGCCCTGTTGAGGCAATTCATCCGGCTTAAACCGCATTCCCGTTTTCAGGAATAGAGGAGGCTGCCTTAACGGGCAGCTTCTTTCTTTTACGGGAGCCCCATCCCGCCGGGCCTGGTTGTCAATTATCAGTCCGGGTTATATTTCGCTCCTCCAAGTATTGCCTGGCAATCGGTCATTGCCATCAGTTCCTGCATGGTTACGTCAGGATTGTTGTTCATATACCTTTCGATGATCCTGAATCCGGTCCAGACCACTGCCCGCCCCGGTGACTCTTCTGTAAAATAACTGGTGAAAGGCGCCTCCCCGGTGAATTTGCGGATAAGGAACGCATCCGTCGAGAAGAGCAGATCCTTGCTGACAAGATACTCCCATATAACTCCTTCGCCGGCCCTGCAAAATTCGAGCTGTTTGCCGGTAAAGCCGAACAGGATCGTGTCTGGCAGTGAAGGCATCATCCTCCTTGTGAAATAGACCATCTTAGCCTCGTGGAGCATGGAGTTCAGAAGTGTCCTGGTTCCGTACCCGGCAGAGCTGTAATCCCACTCTGTCGATGCCCAGGCATAGATGCAGTCGGAGGCCGTATGCTCCGGGGTCATCTTTCGTGCCTGGTAATCATATATCCCCAGCGGAGGGTAATAATCCGATCCTGCTCCCAGGTAACGGTCGAGACTTACAATCAGCAGCGAGTCATCCACAATAATACTGTTATTGAAGACAGAGATACATGAAATCACCTCAGGTACGACTTTGTCAGGAAAATAGTACCTGTAATGCCTGAAAGCGCTTTCGAGCTCCTGCCTCAGCCCTTCCGTGTCCGGCCAAACACGTTTCACCTCATCCCACAGGTCAAGGTTTCGCAGATCAGTTGCAAAGAGGATAAATGCCGATTTCCACCGCTCGTCAGACGTATCACCCAGGCCGATGACAGTGCTGTAGGTCTCAAGTGCCCGGCCATATTTCAGCTTAAGTGAATCCGCCATGGCCGCCATCTCGTTCGGCGGAGTGCCGAAAATATCACTCCCCAGATCCCTGATCTCAAGATCGAGCTGTATGCCGGATACGTTGACCCTGTATGGATCACGGCGGCACGAGGAGGTAAGCATAACGAGAAGTAACAGGATCAATATGGCGGGTAAGGCTGCATTTCGGTTCATGAATGGCGTAATGTCATGTTTACAGTACAAAATAAGGACATTTATTTATAATTTTAGCCCGGCAATGAATCATAAGATGAAAAGAGCGATCTACCGGACTGTCATAAGGGTTATGACCCTGATACTGATTACGGCACTTCCAGCACGTGTTTACTCACAGGAGCTTAGATTTGCGGTTCACGCTGACCCTGTTATCTCCTGGATAGGCTCAAATGAATCTGAATATATCGGTGAAGGCGCAAGGGCAGGTTTTGACATAGGACTCAACGTCCTCCACTTCTTCGCTGACAACTACGCAATCTCAACCGGCATCAGCTTTATCTCCGCAGGAGGCAGGCAGAGTGCCTCCGAAGATCATACAATGGTCTTCACCAACTTCCAGGAGATAATCCCTGCAGGTGACGAGATGAGGTATAATCTCAGGTACATGAACATTCCGGTCGGTATTCGCCTGCAGACTGACCAGGTGGGCTATTTCACATACTTCACGGATCTTGGCTTCGACATCAGGATGCTTGTCAAGTCAACGGTTGACCTTCCCACCCTGCAGATCAGTGATGAAAATGCAAAGAACGAGGTCTACGGGCTTAACTCCGGCTGGCACCTTGGAGGGGGAATAGAGTATGAGCTCCCCATAAATGCGTCAATCATCGCCGGGCTGAGCTACGCACAGGACTTCTTCGACGTCACAAAGGACCTGAAGAAGGTTTACCAGCACAATGACAGATCGACTCTGAGAATGTTCAGGATCAGGCTGGGATTGAAGTTCTGACTCCCTCGCCATGAAAGTTGCACTTGCACAGCTCAGTTACATTCCCGGTGACATCTCCGGAAACAGAAACAAGATAATTTCTGCCATTGAAGCAGCACGCTCCGGGGGTGCAGACCTTGCCGTTTTCTCAGAGATGGCGGTAACAGGATACCCCCCGCTGGATCTGCTTCTGCGAAGCGACATTATCTCCGCCTCAATGGCGGCCGTGAACGAGATAGCATCACACTGCAAAGGAATAGCTGCTGTTGTGGGAGGCCCCTCCCCCAACACCGGAACCTTCGGAAAGAGCCTGCACAATTCAGCATTCTTTCTTAATGAGGGCCGGATCAGTGCAGTCCTGAATAAAACACTCCTCCCGACGTACGACATCTTCGATGAGGACAGGTATTTCAAGCCGGGATATCGATTCAGCACTGTAGATCTGAAGGGCCGGAAAATTGCAGTGACAATCTGTGAGGATATCTGGGACGAGCAGCCCTTCGGCGATAAGGGACTATGGCGGCTTTACAGCGTCTCGCCCCTGGATGAGATAATGAAGGACAATCCATCACTCATCATCAACATTGCAGCCAATCCCTTCTCCCACAATCGCATAAAAGTCAGGGAGGAGGTCTTCATCCGCAATGCGAAGGAATACTCAGTACCCCTTATCTCGGTCAATCAGACAGGTGGTTACACCGATCTGATATTCGACGGATCTTCAGTGCTTATCGACTCCGACGGCACAGTACTCGAGAAACTTGCATTCTGCTCTGAGGAGGTCAGAATTGTGGAAATTCCCTCCCCGGGCTGTGACAGGTCAAAATATGAATGCCCGACGCCGTTTCCTGAAGATATGACCGGCCACGTGCACCGTGCACTGGTTACCGGTATACGCGACTTCTTCGGCAAGGGAGGAATTAAGAAGGCAATAGTCGGACTTTCAGGCGGAATTGATTCGGCTGTGGTTGTTGCACTTGCTGCAGAGGCACTCGGTCCTGAAAACACACTGGCGCTCCTGATGCCCTCAGCCTATTCCTCAGGTCACTCCGTATCCGATTCCGTGAAAATGGCTTCAGCTCTCGGAGTGCCTTACAATACGGTGAGTATAGAGGAGGCCAGGCAGGTGGTGGAAATGACCCTTCAACCATTCTTTGAAGGCAGGGAGCCTGACGTTACCGAGGAAAACATACAGTCGCGGCTAAGGGCGGTGATGCTCATGGCCTTTGCGAACAAGTTCGGATACATGCTCCTCAATACGTCCAACAAGAGCGAGGCGGCAACCGGATACGGCACGCTCTACGGCGATATGGCCGGCGGACTTTCCGTTATCGGAGATGTATATAAAACAGAGGTTTACAGGCTTGCCCGTGAGATTAACAGCAACAGTGAGATAATCCCGACGGCAATCATATCCAAACCTCCGTCCGCCGAACTGAAACCCGGCCAGCTGGATACTGACTCCCTTCCCCCATACAGCATACTCGACCCGATACTCTTCAGGTACATCGACCTTGAATGGTCCGCTGACAGGATAATCGAAGAAGGCAATGACCCGGCACTTGTTGAAAAAATAATCAGGCTTGTGAGAACCAGCGAGTTCAAGAGAAAACAGACCCCCCCGATCCTCCGTGTCTCTTCCAAAGCCTTCGGCAGTGGCAGGAGAATACCTATTATTGCAAGATATCGCTGATTACGTGCCTGACCTTCAACTATCTGAAAGATAGTGTGTTAAAAAAAGTTAATTTTCCCCTCAATCCACATTTTTAATATCTTTGTTATGTTGTTTAACATAAGGGGGCAATGTTATATACCAATCAGTATCTGGAACAATGTATTGAAGGACCATTTTCTGTTTTCAGGGATCTGCCTGACAGGGACAAGGATTTTCTTGTACAGGACCACTCATGCAGCATGTTGAAGAAGGGGGAAATGATTTTTCAGGAGGGGAACAGGCCTGCTGGACTTTACTGCCTGGCATGCGGGAAGGTCAAGGTATATAAGGAGGGGATTGGCGGACGAGAGCAGATCATCAGGATGGTCAGGCCGCAGGGCCTGTTAGGCTTTGCAGCATTCATCACCGGGAACGCTTACTCAGCCTCGGCAGTTGCCATTGAAGACTCGGGAATCTGCAGGTTTGAAAGGGACCCTTTCATGAAGCTTTTAAAGCGCAATGCGGATCTCTCAATGAAGCTGATGAGGATGATGGCACTTGAACTATCCTTCTCAAACAAGCGAACCGTTTCACTCACTCAGAAGCACATCCGCGGCCGTCTGGCTGAATCGCTCCTGGTGCTGCGTGACACATACGGCCTTGAGAATGACGGACGGACAATCAGGGCTTACGTCTCCCGTGAAGATCTCGCCTGTTTCTCCAACATGACCACATCAAATGCAATCCGGACACTCTCCATGTTCGCCACCGAGTCCGTCATCTTGCTTGACGGGAAAAAGATCAGCATAGTTGATCAGGCAAGACTCGAAAAGATCAGCCAGCTCGGCTGATCACTCATTGACATAAATCCGCTTAACCCTTGGAGGTATCGAGGTGAGTATCTCATAGGGTATTGTATTGCAGAGCGCCGCAATCTCTTCAATTGAAATGTGAGCACCGAAAACCTCCGCTTCTTCACCTGCCTCCACTTTCATTCCTGTCACATCCGCCATGCACATATCCATGCATATGCTGCCTGTGATCGGCACCCTCCGGCCCCTGATGAAAAGGCAGCCTCTCCCCTCGCCCATTGATCTTCGCAGCCCGTCGGCATAGCCTACAGGTATTACAGCTATCTCCCTGTCATGATCTGACGCACCCCGGCCGCCGTAACTGACTGGTTCGCCTGCGGGCACTGTTCTCACCTGCGACACAGCCGACACGAACCTGCCGGTGTTCTGAAGCACAACACCTTCATACCGGCCTATCCCGTAAAGTCCAATTCCCAGCCTCACAAAGTCAAACTGGTATTCGGGAAAGCGGCTTATGCCTGACGTGTTAAGAAGGTGAAGCTTAAACCTGTAGCCAAGCGATCTTTCAAGGCGTTCTGCGACTGACATAAGCAACGAGGCCTGACGGTGAGTGAAAGCGTCCTGCAAGGGATCATCACTGGCGGCAAGATGTGAGAAGAGTGATACAACCTTCAGATGCTGCTGCCCGTGGAGAAGCTCCTGCAGAATGCCTATATCGTCTATGCCGAATCCCAGCCTGTGCATTCCCGTATCCAGCTTCAGGTGAACCGGGTAATGAAGCAGTCCGTATCTCCTTGCAGCAGATGCAAAAGCCGCAAAGGACTCAAGGCTGTATATCTCCGGCTCAAGGTTATGCCTGATTATCAACTCCATCGCACTCTCATCGGGGTTCATCACCATCACAGGGGATGTAATTCCCTCCTCCCTGAGAGCCACTCCCTCATCTGCATACGCCACGGCAAAGCTTGTAACGCCGTTGTACTCAAGCAGCGAGGCTATCTCTGCGGAACCTGATCCGTAGGCAAACGCCTTGACCATCGCCATTATTCCGGTGCCGGGCTTCAGCTGACGCCTGAATTCATTCAGGTTATGAACCACTGAGTTCATATTGATCTCAAGCCTTGTCTGATGCAGCTGCCTGACAAGAAGGGCGCTGATACTCTCAAGGCCGAAGACGCGGGCGCCCTTGATAAGAATTGTCTCATCACGGAAGACAAGCCCGCGAATTGCATCTGAACATTCCGAAGTGGTGCGGAAAAACAGTGAGCCGGCAGAAAAAACTGAACGCTGACGCGACAGCGCCTCCCCTATCCCGATGAAACGGTCTATTCCGGCTCCCCTGACAGCCTGTGCCACCCCTTCGTAAAGCCTTTTTTCATCACCCCCTATCTGCCTGAAGTCG
>CAZHAI010000149.1:0-5788 GCA_964530645.1 uncultured Rikenella sp.
GTATGACCGCTACGGACGGACCCTCGCTTATGCATACCTTGAGGATGGCATTTTTATCAATGCGGAGCTGGTGAAAAACGGTTTTGCCACCGTGATGACGGTGCCGCCGAACGTCAAACACCAGGATACCTTTACAGAACTGGCCGCAAAAGCCCGCCGTCAGAAAAAAGGATTATGGAAGGGCGATCCTTCCGCTAAATAGAAACAGATGAAAATAGTTGACTGGAAGGAACAGAGTATCGTCGAGACACCGCATAAGGTTGATGTTCGCAAAATGTATGACCGCGAAAGCGCACAGGTAATGCATATTACCCTCAGGCCGGGGGAATCTCTCAGGCCGCACATAACTCCCGTTGATGTCTTTTTCTATATTCTCGAGGGAGCAGTGGATGTTCGCGTAGGCGACGAAACCGTAACAGTAGAGAGCGACAGGCTTGTAGAGAGTCCGAAAGACATTATCCATTGCCTCTCGAACAGCTCATCAGCCAACGCACGAATCATGGTTGTGAAAGCGCCAAAACCTGGCAGCTCAGCCAGACTTCTTTAATTGCCGGTCACTGACTGCCTGGCTCCGTCGCCGGAAAATCACGATTATTATTGAATTTTCTGCAGCAGAGAATTGAGTCTCGATTGAGCCACCGAGCTCTTCGCTGAATTTGGAACCACCTCTACTTCCTTGTGTATCACACCCTCGTACGCGCCCGAAACTGTGCCCGTCTCTTCATATTCGCTGTTTTCGCCCAGGCTGGAATAGTTTCCAACGCTTATCTTATTGAATTGCACGGAATATAACCCGTTCTGCAGAACCTTGATGTCTACACTTCCACCGTCACCGGTCAGGTACATGGTTTCACCCCCGTCGAGGGACAGCCCGCTCACAAAGAATATGGCAAATGGATAGATACTGCGCTCCGGGATTTCTGAAAAACCAAGGGAAGGATAATTGCCGCCCAATGTATGAACGTCCTGGTCAAGTACCGCAAGGGCAAGCATTGTTGTGTCGCCGTTGCTGACATTCCCGAACATGAACTGGAATACATGAAGCTCATTTGAAGTTCCCTTGTTGAACACCTCTTCAATAAGATAGAGATCATTGATCAGGTAATCCTCTCCGTCAAACCTGAATGAATTCACCGGATCCTTGTCCTTCGAACATGAGAATAGAGTAATCAGGGCAAGCAGCCCGGCAAGAAAAAGGGCATTTCTTTTCATTATCTGAATTTTTTAATCTGTTAATATATGATTTATAAGATACTTCCGGGACTGATTATGCAGATTCCTTTATGAATTAACCGCATTAGGTGCAGATTTATTGCGGAAATGAAATAACTCTTTTTCCTCTGCAAGCCATTTTGAGAAACCCTGATGACTCCCGGGCATCCACAAACAACAAAAACATAAGGCCGGTAAAATAAATATCCGTTACTTGCACGTTATAGTCATAAAGCGTCTGATATCACTTTAGTCTAATGAAAAAAATGCTCTTCATCCTGGCCATGGCAGCCGCATCAGCAGGTGCATTCTGCCAGCCCGATACCACCTCCGTCTCATATGTTGCCTACTGGTCAGTAGGCGACTCCTACGACTTCAGTGTCCGTAAAACGAGCCGCCAGTGGAGCGGTGATTCCCTTACCAAGGACGATATATCTGAGTATACCGGCAACTTCGAGGTCACAGACTCAACAGAGACATCCTACACCGTTGTTTGGACCTTCTCCAACGAGCTCTCAAACACCTGGGACATCCCCGATGAACTGCTCAGTGAGCTCGCGAAGTACGAGATCACCGAGGTGGTCTACACCACAACCGAAATGGGGGAATTCACCGGCATCGGGAACTGGAAGGAACTCGGAGAAATGATGCGCTCCATGTTTACAGATATTTTCAGGATTATGTCGGATGGCTCACAGGAGAATTTTGACCGTATGATGGATCTGGCACGTCCGGTAACAGAGATGTACAGTACGAAGGAGGGCGTTGAGCAGCTGGCTTTCCCGGAACTGATGCTCTTTCATTTCCCCTTCGGGGCGATGATAACTGTGGGAGACACCATTCAGTATGACGATCAATTCCCGAACCTGCTGGGGGGCGACCCGATACGGGCCGAAGCAAGACTCTGGTTCGAGGAGGTCGATTTTGAGGAGGAACGAAGTGTCCTGATGCAGGAATCAAAGCTTAACCCGGACGATACGAAGGCTTTCCTCCGGAGTTTCTTTGAAAGGACGGTTGTGGACGACGCGGACCTGAGCAAGGCACTGGATGAAGCAGTTTATGAGATCGACACCCGTAACCGGTATGACTATTACTACTACCCCGGTGTTCCTGTTAAGATTGACTTCAACAGGAACATCAACGTTGACATCGGGGGACAGAAGACCAGGAGGCATGACACGATTACAATAGAGCTCCTGTGATTCACTTCCGGCCAGTCCCGGCGCCGGGCGCTATTTTTACGTTTGATTCCGGCCGGGAACAAGGGAGCGGAGATAATACTGACAGATCATGGAACTGAAGTTATATAGCATATTATCGCTGGTTCTGGCAACGGCCATCCTGTTACTGGCTTCCTCCTGCTCACGAAGGGCAGTGCCTGCCGGGGCAGATGACGGCAGCGCAGAGCGAAGCCGGAGCGGTGTCCTCATCACCACCCCCGGGCTCACCTTGAGGTTACCGGACGTAAAGATGAGCGCCTCCGAAGAAAAGCGGATGGAACAGTTTATGAAAGCCGGGATTGAACAGCCCGTGGCTGCCGGTACGGCCACCCCCGCAGCAGTAATCGAAACCGCCAGAAGCTACCTCGGGGTGCCGCACTGCATGGGTGGCACAACAGCAAAGTGCATGGACTGCTCAGGACTGATCTACAGGGTGTTTGCCACTCACGGAATAACACTGCCTCACAGCTCCGAGGAGCAGGCAAGATACGGACGCATCATTGAAGACAGAGATATGCTCATGCCGGGCGACCTGCTCTTTTTCGTCAGAACATATAGCACCAGCCGGCTGATAACCCATGCCGGCATCTATACCGGGGAGGGCAAATTCATTCACACATCAAGCAGCATGGGGGTGACTATCACCTCATTGGATGATCCCTGGTGGAAGGAGAGATATCTCTTCGCAACAAGGATGTTCGAATGACACCCATTCTTCCCGGAAAGTAATATTGAAGTTGCCGGGCGTGACCGGTGGTGCATTTTGATGATGGCGCCCTGTAATCTGTGTCAGTCAATGCAACTAAACGCGTGATTCCTGCCTGGAGAGAGACAGGATCAATGAGTCAAGCGTCTTTTTCAGCCTGACCAGGTCAGTTACATTAAGTTCTCCTGCCGCCAGCCGTCCACCCAGCTTCTCCGGGATCAGCGATGCCTCCTCCTGCAACTTCCGGCCATTTTCAGTCAGTTGAATCATCACCTTCCGCTCATCATCCCTGGAGCGCTTCCTTTTCACAAGACCCTGCTTCTCCATCCTCTTAAGCAGTGGGGTGATTGTGTTTGTGTTGAGTATCAGTTTCTTTGCAATATCATTTACTGCTACGCTGTCCTCCTCCCAGAGTATCATCAGCACCAGGTACTGAGGATAGGTGATTCCCAACCCGTCGAGGAGCGGCTGATACTCCCTCGTTATCAGCCGCGAGGCTGCATAAACAGGAAAACATAACTGGTTATCAAGTTTGAGCTGTTCGTATGTCATGTATAAATATGCTGGTTATTACGCAGCAAATATACAAAAAAAATAATTAAATCGCCTGCGATATAATCTCACGCGGATTCAGATTTTTAAACAGCATAAAACTCAACCGGTGGTGCTCCACCTGATTACAACCTTGCCCCGGGCATGCCCCCCGGAAGCATAACGCATGGCCTCAGCTGTCGCTTCAGGTGCATAGTATTTCTCTATAATAGGTCTTATTATCCCGTCCGATGCCAGTTTCATCAGGTACTTCAGCATTTCGGTATCCATTTTTGCAGCAAGGAAAATCATCTTCCGGTTGCCAAGCGACAAAGGTTTTCCTAACACAATAGCCTTGAAGATCTGAGTCAGTGCCCCTCCCACCATTACATACCTGCCATCGGGCTTCAGTGCCCTGCGGCACTTTAACAGGGAATAATTCCCGTTGACAGCCACAATCAGGTCATATTTCCTGTTTCCGGTTGTAAAATTCTCTTTGGTGTAGTCAATCACACGGTCCGCCCCGAGTGACCGGGTCTGCTCCACGTTGCGGGTGCTGCAGACGGCAGTGACCACAGCTCCGAAATGCTTTGCAAGCTGAATGGCCATGGTCCCCACCCCTCCGCTGCTCCCCAGTATCAGCACCTCCTGCCCTTCCCGGATGTTTCCCTTGTTCCTCAGCGCCTGCAAGGCGGTCATGGAGGCCATGGGAATGGCTGCCACCTCTTCAAATGAAAGACCGGCAGGTTTCGGGACAAGGGTTTTTTCTGTCGCAAGGGCGAAATCGGCAAAGCCTCCGAAGCCGCAGGCAGAGAGTTCCCCGGCGACCTCATCCCCTGGCTTGAACAGGGTCACATTTTTGCCGGCCGATTCCACAACACCGGCGATGTCTGCCCCGAAGATCTTCCGGGCAGGTATCATTCCCATCTTCATCGAGCGGTAATCCGCTGCATTGACCGAGACCGCATGAACCCTGACCAGCACCTCTTCATCCTTCGGCGCTGGCTTTTCAACTTCGCAATAAACAAGCCTGTCCGGCCTGGCTGATTTGTTATAGACTACCGCCTTCATATTCCAGGGCTACGCCTCCCTGGTCTTTCCCCAGGTAAGTACTATGATCATCCCCACCACTGCCATGACAACTGCGCTAACCACAATCTCGAGCACAATCGGTACAAGTGAGTTGTACATTGTTGTCATTGAATAAAGAGAGAGATCGATTGTAGCCGTAAACAGAGCTCCGAACATTGCGCCGGTCTTCAATCCGTCAATGACTCCGCGGGCCCCGGACCATTTCAGGAACAGGGTCAGGAACAATGCGATAAGGAGATTTGACAGGATCATTGCCCACCAGATCATCTCCCCCTCAGGACGGTTTATTGATGTGTTCGTCATTGGAGAAAAGAAATTGTAAAGCAGGAACCCGTAAACGAGCCAGCCGATGAGGAAGTAAGATATCCCCCCGAATAAAGTACCCCTTAAGATTTTCATGATTAGTGTTTTTTAGGTTAACGGTACAATTTATGAAAAAAAACAAAATCAACCTTCCGGAAGAAAATCATTGTATCCGGTTCGTGGCCAGTTTATACTATTCCCCCTCCCGGTAGCGTTAAATTGTAGTTAAGGGATTGACCCGTCAAGGGGGGAACAGTTAAAGGGACAAGATGAGTGCAGGAGAGAACCGGCCGGACAACGCCAACAATGGCGAAAACTATTTATATGCAATAAAATCAGCACTTTTCGGGGTAGCCATAGGCGATGCGCTGGGTGTGCCAGTTGAGTTCGAAAGCAGGGAGGCCATTCGTCGCGAGCCGATTACCGGCATGACCGGGTACGGCACATACGACCTCCCTCCCGGTACCTGGTCAGATGACAGCTCCCTCACCTTCTGCCTTGCCGAGGCGCTGACGCAGGGGTTTGACCTTGAAACAATCGGCAGGAATTTCGTCAGGTGGCACCGCGAGGCCTTCTGGACTGCGCAAGGCGAAGTTTTTGATGTAGGCAATGCCACAAGGGTAGCCATTGACCGCCTGGCACACGGAACGCCGGCCTGCATGGCGGGCCCCAGCGACGAGGCATCAAACGGCAACGGCTCGCTGATGCGGATTCTGCCCCTTCT
>CAZHAI010000150.1:0-5762 GCA_964530645.1 uncultured Rikenella sp.
AACAGATTGTGTTATTTTTTCTGAGAGGTCAAGAATCTCCCTTCCTGTTGCCTTGCCGTAATTCACCAGAATAAGTGCCTGCTTCTCATAACAACCGGTGTTTCCGGACCTGTACCCTTTCCACCCGGCCCGCTCTATCAGCCAGCCGGCAGGAATCTTGTAATTGTCTCCCTGTTTATGAACTGTCAGTTGAGGATGCGTCCTGATCAGACTCTCATAGTCGGACTCACTGACAACAGGATTCTTGAAAAAGCTGCCTGCATTTCCAAGGGTTGCCGGATCGGGTAATTTCGACCTTCTGATCGCTGCTACAATCTCAGAAATATCCCTGACGGACGGATCAGTGATCCCCCTCCTTTCAATCTCGTCAGTGATGCCTCGATACCCAAGCTTTGGCACTGATCTCTTTGACAGTCTCAGGACAACCGAACAGATTACGGCTTTATTTCTGAGCTTTCCTTTAAAGATGCTCTCCCTGTACCCAAACTCACAGTCGCAATTTTCAAACGTCAGCAACTCCCTTTTAGCCAGGTGAAAGGCGTTAACCCTCAAAACCACATCAGCAATCTCAACGCCGTATGCGCCAATGTTCTGAACCGGGGCGGCTCCCGCCGTTCCCGGGATCAGTGTAAGATTCTCAATCCCCCACCAGCCTCTGCTTACGGCATACTCAACCAGGTCATTCCAGTTTACTCCCGCTCCCGCCTCAAGAATCACGGATGCGTCATCCTCATCAACGATTTTTATACCGTCGATCTCATTTTTAATAATAACCCCCTGAAAATCTGATGTAAACAGGATATTACTGCCCTGGCCCAGCACAAGCAGATTATTCATATTGTCTGACATCGCATTGAAACCGGGGAAATCAAGCAGCTCGTTCAGCTCACAGGGATGCCTTAAATAAAAGAGATTAGAAGCATTTACATCAACACCTGTCGTGTTGTATGGCAGAAGACTTACATTTTTGCGGTACTGTATCATCCCGGCAATAATAAATAATTTTATCCGGTCAGTGAAATGATTTATAGTTTTGCTGAACGGAGATGTCCAATAAAAAAAACAGGTGAATGAAATCCTTTGAAGTAACGGGTGGCTGCAAACTCAGCGGGGAAATCACCCCGCAGGGTGCAAAGAACGAAGCTCTGCAGGTACTGTGCGCAGTACTGCTGACAGGTGAAGAAGTAATCATATCCAACATACCTGATATACTCGACGTCAGGCTGCTTGTCGGGATGCTGGATGATCTCGGAGTTCAGGTGAGCCGCATCAGCTCTGACACATACAGTTTCAAAGCTGCCGGGGTTGTGACCGGGAAAATGTATGAATCTGCTTTCCTGGAAAAGGCGAAGATGCTCAGAGGGTCAGTCATGCTGGTCGGCCCCATGCTTTCGAGGTTCAGAAAGTCAGTGTTGCCCAGACCGGGAGGAGACAAGATAGGAAGGCGGAGGATGGACACCCATATAGTCGGGTTGCAGAAACTGGGAACTGAAGTCGAGTATGACAACACAAGGGGATACTATATTTTGTCTGCCGGAACGCTCAGAGGTGCAGATATCCTTCTTGACGAACCGTCTGTCACAGGCACTGCCAATATTATAATGGCCGCTGTGATGGCCGAGGGCGTAACTACAATATACAATGCTGCCTGTGAGCCATATATTCAGCAACTGTGCATCATGCTGAACAATATGGGTGCGGAAATAAGCGGCATCAGATCCAATCTACTGACAATCAAAGGGGTGAAAGAATTAAACGGTTGTCGCCATACAATTCTCCCTGACATGATTGAGACCGGCTCCTTCCTTGGCCTGGCAGCCATGACAGGTTCTGCAATCAGGATTAAGAACGCCGGAATAACCAACCTGGGTATCATTCCCGACAGGTTCAGGCAGCTGGGGATAAATTTTCATTTTGAAGGGGATGATATTATCGTTCCTGAACAGGGTATATACGAGATACAGAATGACATGGACGGTTCCATCCTGACAATTTATGACCACCCATGGCCAGGACTGACTCCCGATCTTATAAGTGTGCTGCTTGTCGTGGCAGTTCAGGCCAGGGGCAGTGTGGTCATTCATCAGAAGATGTTTGAAAGCCGTCTGTTTTTTGTTGACAAACTCATTGACATGGGTGCGAGGATTGTCCTCTGTGACCCGCACCGTGCAACTGTCATAGGACTGGAGCGTCGTCATCAGTTAAGAGGCATAACAATGTCGAGTCCCGATATCAGGGCTGGCATGGCACTGCTCATTGCCTCTCTCAGTGCTGAAGGCAAAAGCATCATACACAATATCGAGCAGATCGACCGCGGTTACCAGGACCTCGATAAAAGGCTTAACAGTCTTGGTGCAAGTATAAAAAGGATAGAATCTTAGTCTCGCGAACTTTTTACTGGTTAATATACTTAAGGTAATCCACTATCCCCTCGTAAATCTTTACAGCCATCTGCTGGCGGAATTCAGGATCGGCAAGCTTCTCCTCGTCTTCGGCATGAGTCATGAAGGCCTGCTCCACAAGCACGGCAGGCATTTGCGTAGCCCGGGTCACGGTGTAGTTGAATGACCCCACAACACCGAACTCACCCAGCCCGGTCTCGAGCAACCTGTCGTAGATTGCCTGCGCCAGCGGTGCCCAGAAGGGATTGTGCCAGTAGGTGCTGGTGCCTGCCACCGAGAGATAACCCCTTCCGCCGGCATTGGCATGAATGCTTATAAGCATGTCGGCCCCGGCCTTTATGGCGATATCACGCTTCTCGATGAGCGTCATATCCCTGTCGGAATCCCTGACCTGTACAACCTCTGCCCCCATTGTATTGAACAATTCACCCAGCCTGAATGAGAGATCAAGGTTGATATCCTTCTCGACCAGTCCTGACAACCCGATGGCTCCGGTTCCTGAACCGCCATGTCCGGCCTCGATAGCAATCTTCAGTCCTGCAAGGGGCCTCTCCCCTGCGGGATCAAATTCTGGTGCATACCTTACATTCAGAACAAGACTTCTGCCTGATGGCCTGATGTCATATCCCCAGATCTTTTCAGTCTTTAGATTCACATACACTCTGAAAGTCTCCGGCGTGGTCTGCTCCCATGTCAGTTTGTCAATAACCCTGCAGCCGGTTCTGTGACTCACCCATGTTGCGGCTGACTCGACACCAAAGAGCGTTATTACCAGACGTTTACCGTCAGGATCGGGATAAACCTCATAGGGCACAGGCTCGAGGTATGGTATCGAAACCACATCACTTTTTGCTGACGGGCCGCAGGACATGCTTGTGACACTGTACAATGGCTGTGCCTTTCTGCCAGCAATCACTTCAACATCGTCCTCGCTGATGAATCCGGTCTCTGTGTTGCTGAGCCTTACCCTGAAGTTGCGGCCGATTTTCCCGCTTGTCTTGAGAATCACTCCTGGGCCTAGCTCTGTCCGGACCGGTCCGCCCAGTCGCGGGGCACCAAGATTATAAACCAGCCTGGAATAGTCATTTTTCACCCGTAGAAGAGGAAAATCCTCGGGATTCTTCACAGTAACAGTCTTCGTAATATCCGGCCTGTAGGTCTTCTTATCAGGAGCTCCCGCAGCCGGCAGCAGCCTTACACTCAGGGTATGAACATCACCTCCGCCGAGGCTCCTCACGGGCAGCTCGGCACGGTAAACACTGTAATCATCAAAGTCTTCGCGCAGGCACCTGAGGCTCTTCTTTCCGGGTTTGATATCGATCCATGCCTCCTGCCCCTTCGAGCCGCGAAAGCTAACCTTCACCACATCGTCAGGAAGCAGCTCCGCATCCGCTGCCGGTTCAAACGAGCGACTCTCTATCCAGAGCGGATAAGGCTGCCGGGAAAGATCTCTTTTCTCATAAATGATCACATTCTCGCAGACAGCCTTCCGGCCGTCCGGATAGACTGCTTCAGCTGTTATCCTGTTGAGCCCCTCACTGAACGATACGGTTGTAAAGAATATTCCGGTTTTGTACTGTTTAAGTGTCTGACCGTTTATGCTTACAGTTGCAGGGTATTCTGACTTGCAAAGGACGTCGAACTGCGACAGGCTGGTCACCGGCTCCGGAAGCCGGAGGAACTTCACCCATGGCGAATTGAGACCCACACTGTCGCATCTGCATTGTATGGATGCCAGAGTCTCTGTGCCCGAAGTAACAGGTCCTGTCACTGCAGTTTGCCCGACCTTCGCGGAGGTGCTGCATCCAGCAAGCACCATAACCGCCAGCAATATGATCAGCAGATTCTTTTTCATCTGTATATCAGGTATTTCTGTCTGATTTCAATGAACTCCTTCACATCATCCTGGCATGCTTTAACAACCTCTTCCACGGTCACGCCAGGCTCGTTAAGCTTCCGCATTATCACCGGGGGTGACCAAACGAGTGAATCGGGACTTGTCTTCCGGTAGGCATCGATTATATGCAGCGAGGCCTCCACCGAACGGAATGCAGCCGGGTCAGTGAGTATTATCTCCACACCGCCGCACATCTCGTTCCACGGTTTGCTTCTGCGGCCGGATACTGTTCCCGAAGAGCGGGGGATGAAATATAGCGGCCTGAAGTAAGCTCCCCTGATACCTCGTGAATTCAGGTCGGCCGCCGCCTTCTCCGCGTTGACCCAGGGCGCTCCGGTGACGATGAAGGGCTTGGTCATTCCCCTGCCCTCTGACATGTTGGTCCTTTCGAAGAGGCACTGTCCGGGATAAACCACGGCTGTCTCCCAGTTGTCAATATTGGGTGATGGCATAACCCACTGCAGGCCTGTTTCGTTCCACATCATGCTTCTGCGCCATCCTTTCATCTCTATTACGGTCAGATCGGCACCGTAGCCCTCTGTCTCGTTCCACATCCTTGCCAGCTCACCGTGAGTCATTCCGTGTCTCAGCGGCAGACGGTGGCGGTAGATGCTTATCGTGTCCTGCATCGGACCCTCTATCACCCGCCCGCCAAGGGGGTTTGGCCTGTCAAGGACGATGAAGGGAATCCCTGCCTTTGCGCAGGCCTCCATTGCATGCGACATCGAGAACTTGAATGTGTACCATGCCGATCCCACTCCCTGTATGTCGAAGAGCATCACGTCAATACTGTCGAGCCACTCCTGTTTCGGAGCCCATGAGTCGCCGTAGAGGCTGTACACCGGGATACCGGTCACAGGATCCTTATCGCCACCGCTGAAGATGCGGCCCTGGTGCGCCCCTCTCACACCGTGCTCCGCACCGAAAAGAGCCACGAGATTAACTCCCGGAGTGGTTGCCAGGATGTCAACTGCACTTCGCATGTCAACCCCCACTGCTGATGGGTTAGTAATCAGTCCCACTCTCTTGCCTTTTATCAGATCGAGATGTTCATCTATGAGCACATTTATTCCGGGAGTCACTGCAGGCACCGGTACCGGGGGCCTCTTCATGCCGTCATAGAACTCTGCCAGCACCTTATCGAGTGCAGGGGCATCGGCAACCGTGAAACCGGTCACCGCCATTTTCCTGACGGGACTTTCATTCCCAAAGCGGTCAACAGCCGAGATTGCAATGCTGTCAAGTTTCAGAAACGCCTGTTCGGCGGTTTTCACATTCTCCCGGGGGGTGCGGCCAAGGAAGGTGCGATTCACCGAGAAGGCCGGCACTGCGTCTGCTGAGACTTTATTTCCGTGAATATTCTGGTTCCATTGAGACCCGTATTTATAATAGACCACGGTGCTGCGGATATCTGAAGGATCAGGATGGGTCCAGGAGATTTTCAGTGTTCCGTTTTCAGCCTT
>CAZHAI010000151.1:0-5756 GCA_964530645.1 uncultured Rikenella sp.
CACTGGGGCAATCGATAGTTAACCGCCGCCTTCTCTCTCTTCCGTCACAGGGCTGTCCCTTTTCATTTCATACCGGATATTGCCCACTCCAATAAAGCCCTGCTGAACGGGAAGCAACTTTTTCAGCTATTTGGTCACGTCATTTTTTAAATCCAAAAATCTTGCTTAATTTGATACAAATCAATACTGGCATGGCTGACACATTTGACAGGTTCTTTTCGGATGCATCGCATCTGATGAAGAAATCAGCAATAAGGGAGATACTGAAGCTGACCCAGAGACCGGAGATGATATCCTTCGCAGGCGGGCTCCCCTCCCCCGACTCCTTCCCGATAGAGGACATTAAGAGAGTCACCGCCGAGGTGCTTGAGGAGGAGGGCCGGACTGCCCTCCAGTATGGCACCACCGAGGGAGACAACAGGCTTCGTGCACTCCTTGCCGAACGGCACAAAAAAGACGGTCTGAATCTGACCCTTGAGAACATAATGATAACCACCGGATCTCAGCAGGCACTGGACCTTTGCGGCAAGATTTTCATCAACAGGGGTGATGTGGTGCTGTGCGGACTGCCATCCTATCTCGGCGGGCTTAATGCCTTTTCAAATTACGGCGCCGTACTTAAAGGTATCCCGCTCGATGACAACGGAATGATTCCCGACCAGCTTGAAAAGACAATCGTCGCATTGAAGAATGAAGGCAAGATCCTTAAGTTCATCTATATCATACCTGACTTTCAGAATCCAACTGGGGTGACCGTACCCCGTTCGAGACGACTGGAGATCATACGTATCGCCGAGAGACATGACCTGATAATTGTTGAAGACAGCCCCTACCGCGACGTTCGCTTTGCGGGCACTCCCGAACCGCTGATGTCATCCCTTGACACAAATGGCAGAGTGCTGACACTGAATACATTCTCCAAGATACTTGCCCCTGGCTTCAGACTCGCCTGGGTCACCGGGCACAGGGAGATAATTGACAAGCTTGTGACCTCCAAACAGTCGGCAGACCTTTGCACCCCTCCCTTCGTTCAGAAGATAACCGCCAGGTATATTGAGCAGGGACTGCTTGACGTTAACCTGAAAAAGACCGTTGCACTTTACAGTCAGCGCCGTGATTACATGCTGAAATGCTTCCGTGAGCAGATGCCTGAGGGTGTGAAATGGACGGAGCCTGACGGCGGGCTGTTTCTCTTCGTCACTCTGCCCCCGTCGATGGATGCGGCAAGACTCCTCGAGAGGGCTATACGCAAAAATGTTGCTTTCGTCTGCGGGGCTGTATTTTTCTGCAACAACGAAGGTCACAATACAATGCGGATCAACTTTTCATACTCGGGAGAGAAGGACACATGCGAGGGGGTACGCAGGCTGGCGGAAGCTATCAGGGAGGAGATGGCCGTCTCCTGAAACGGATGGAACTCTCTGTAATAATCGTTTCATACAATGTTTGCGCACTGCTGCGACAGGCACTTCAGTCCCTGACTGAAGCCGCCCGCGGTATCAGCAATGAAATAATAGTTGTCGATAATAATTCTTCAGACGGCTCAGCGGAAATGGTCGGGAAAGATTTCCCCGGAGTCAGGTTAATCGTTGCCGGAAGCAATGAAGGTTATTCGGCGGGATGCAACCTGGGCATCATGGCCTGTTCCGGAGAATTCATACTGGTGCTCAACCCCGACACTGTTGTCAGTCCTGACGCACTTGTATTGGCACTGCGCTTTATGCAGTCACATCCGGATGCAGGTGCGGCCGGTGCACATATGAGAGACGGAAACGGGAGATTCCTTCCTGAGTCAAAAAGAGGATTCCCCTCCCCCCTCACATCATTGTTCAGGTTTACGGGACTCGGAAGGCTCTTTCCCCGCTCAGCGTTCTTCAACGCTTACTACCTCGGAGACAAGCCTGAGAACGAAACCTGCCATGCCGACATACTTACCGGCGCATTCATGCTTATCCGGAGGGAGGCGCTCGAAAGGGCCGGTCTCTTCGACACCGATTTCTTCATGTACGGCGAAGATATTGACCTCAGCTGGAGGATCAGGAAAGCCGGCTATTTCAATTATTATCTGCACAATGTCCGGATAATACACTTTAAGGGCAGAAGTGCCGGCCAGGACAGGGAAATGTCGATCAGGCACTTCTACAGTGCCATGTATATATTCGCCGGGAAGCACCTGGGAAAGGGATGGCACATGCCGGTAAAGGTGGCTGTCACCCTCCTCACGACAATGGCAATTGCCCGTCTGAGCCTCTGTAAGATGGTCAAAAAGTGACAACTCTTGTTA
This sequence comes from uncultured Rikenella sp., assembly GCA_964530645.1. Lineage (GTDB taxonomy): Bacteria > Bacteroidota > Bacteroidia > Bacteroidales > VadinHA17 > SR-FBR-E99. Next base: position 2,285 of record CAZHAI010000151.1, read on the forward strand.
AAAAGGGCCATACCTCTTATAATCTTATTGTGTTTTTTGAGTTATATTAGTGAAATTATGATAAACTGATCACCTGATGAGAAGGGCTAAATACATCTTCTGTATGATCCTTATGGTTCATGCCCTCTCTCTTTCGGCTCAGTCCAGGAGCGATCTCCGGGAGATGTTCGTCTCAGCAGAAGGAGACCTGCTTTATGAAGATTACCCTGAAGCTCTTCCCAAGTATCTCAGTCTGTTACAGATCTACCCGGAGAACTACAACCTCTATTTCCGGGTAGGCCAGTGTTATCTCAATACCCCGGGCGAAAAGGAGGAGGCAATCCCTTATCTTGAGGCAGCTGTCAGGAACATCAGTCCGGGGCATCACCCGGGAAAGCTGCGCGAGACAGGCGCACCTTACGATGCTCTCTATTTCCTCGCAAATGCCTATCGCATTGCAAACAACTTCGACAGGGCACTGGAGACCTATGAGCTCTTCCTGAAGGATGTTGATACCGAGAAGTATGATACCGCCCTTGTGAGATTCCAGATGCAAAGCTGCGACAATGCCCGCATTATGATGCGCAAGCCGGTTTTCGTCGTCGATAAAAACCTGGGCAGCCCGGTCAACGAACGATTTTCGGAGTACAATCCGGTTATCTCAGCTGATGAAAAAACACTTCTCTTCACCCGTGAGCTGCAGTTCTATGATGCCATATTCTGGTCCAGGAAGACAGATGGCGGATGGACGGAGCCTGTGAACCTCACACCTCAGCTGGGAGTGGATCAGGACTACTACACCTCGTCACTTGCTCCTGACGGCAAGACCCTCCTGATGTACAGGGTTGACACATGGGACGGCAATATCTATATGAGCCGCATGGAGGGAGATACATGGAGCAAGGTGGAGAAGCTCAACGGCAATGTCAATACAAAATACTGGGAGTCGCATGCAACAATGAGCAGCGACGGAAAGAAGCTTTTCTTCACAAGTAACAGGAAGGAGAGCCTCGGAGGCCTCGACATATTCGTGTCGGTCCGCGACAGCTCCGGGAACTGGGGTCCGGCAGTGAACCTGGGACCGGAGATCAACACCGTATATAACGAAGAGACCCCCTTCCTGGCCAATAATGACCGCACTCTCTTTTTCAGCTCACGCGGGCATTTCAACATGGGAGGTTATGATATTTTCAGGTCTGATATCGATGAAAACGGGATATGGAGCACACCGGTCAATGTCGGCTATCCTCTTAACACAACGGATGATGATCTGTTCTTCAACCCTGTGGGAAATGGAGACCGGGGATATTACGGCAGATTCGACAATGACGGCAACGGAAGGATGGATATCCTGAGCTGCGATATCTATTCGGAACTCAACCCGCGAAATTTCATTGTGACAGGTAAGGCATCAGTCAATAATCTGCTCAGCGAATTTCCGCAGCCGGTGAAGATTACAGCAGTAAACAATGCTGATGCGGGAAAAATGATAAGCGCCCTCACCAACCCGGTGACCGGTCTTTACTTCTTCCGCCTTCCGCAGGGAGGATACAGCATCAGCTTTGACTCTGACGACGCGCTTTCTCTCACCCGCAGGATAGAGTTGAACCCCGGCCGCTCCGATGACACAATAAGAGTACAGCCGGTTACACTTATCGAAACTGACTTTTCAGCTTACCTGAGGCTGCTCTCCGACACCCTTATAAAAGTTGGCACTCCTGATCCGGTCAGCATAGACCTTATCGCCGAAGCGAGTTCCCTGCTAGGTGTGGAGGTGCTCTCCCCTGATTCTGTGATCACATCGCTGGAGTATCGCATCACTGATACAACCTTCACTTACACTTTCAGTCCGGAGGCCGGCCTCAGCAGGGTTTCTCTCAGCCTGACAGACCGTTTCGGCAACGATACCGGTGCCGTTGTCACGGTTCGGCGCACCGATGCTCCTTCCAGGGCTTTGAAACCCCTATATCACAAGATCCCCGTCAGGCCTGCGGGCGATAAGGTATCAGAAGATGCCGGTGCAGCCGCAACGGATGGTGTTGGTGCAGCAGCATCGACTGGTGTTGGTGCATCAGCAGCTACTGATGCGAGTGCAGCAGCTGATCCGGGCGCGGGTGCTGATGCAAGTGCGGGTGCAAACGCGGTTGCCGGCCCGGTTGCCGGAGCAGATGGAGAAGCTGCCGCAGACGGAATTGCTTCACCTGACGGAGAGACCACAGGTGACACTGTTCCCGCCGGAGAAAGAGAAGGAAAAGGTAGCTGCCGTTACTGGTGGCTGCTGGCTGTAGCTGCTCTCCTTATACTCTTCCTGTTATGGAGAAGAAAGAAGAAAAGAAAAAACGAAGAAAAACAATAAGATAAAGAAGATGAAGAAACTTGTCCTTTTGCTGTTAATCATCTCTGCAGGCACAGTCTGCAGATCCCAGGACAATATCAGGCTGCAGGAGGCATTTTATGATGCCGAATATTTCCTGATGCGGGCTGACTATTCCGATGCACTTCCCTATTACCAGGGAATCTACACTGCAATGCCCGACAATGCCAGCATAGCATTCCGCCTCGGCCTCTGTTACCTGAACATCGAAGGAAGCAAAAACCTCGCGATCGAGTATCTTGAGAAGGCCGCTCAGAAAGTGACCGGCAAATACCGCGAGGGATCCCTGCGGCAAGCCGAAGCCCCGTACGAAGCCCTGTTTTTCCTCGGTGATGCCTACAGGATCAACTATATGTTCGAAAAGGCAAAAGAGGCATACTCGCGCTACCGTCAGACACTTTTACCGACAGACGTCGGGAACCTGATGTTCATTGACCAGCAGATTGCCGCATGCAACAATGCACCGGAGCTGATGTCAAAACCTGTAAAATTCACCGTGGAAGAAGTTGACGACATGATCAATGACGTCAATGATAACTTCTTCCCGGTTGTATCAGCTGATGCGAAGGCCATTACCTACATGACTTCAATGAAATTCTATGACGCAATAATGTTTTCACGACTTGTCAGAAACGAATGGACTCCGCCGGTGAATATCACACCGGAACTGCAGTCAGACGGAGACCATTACGTATCCTGCCTCACATCCGGCAGCACACTCTTGCTTCTTTCAAAGGATGACAACATCAACAGCGACATATGGATCAGTAAATATGACGGCACACGCTGGGAACCAGCACGCAAACTCAAAAAGGAGATAAACACCAAATACTGGGAAGCTCACGGGTTCATCACTGAAGACGGATCAACACTCATCTTTGCCAGCGACAGGCCAGGAGGATTCGGAGGGCTTGACCTCTATATCTCAAAGCCGGGTCCCGACGGTGAGTGGGGTGTGCCAGTCAACCTGGGTCCCGAAGTAAATACACCCTTCAATGAAGACCGGCCTTTCCTGATAAATGACGGCAAAACGCTCTTTTTTGCTTCACAGGGTCATCACAACATGGGCGGTTACGACATCTTCCGCTCTGCAATACAGTACAACGGCCTTTGGAGCAC
>CAZHAI010000152.1:0-5740 GCA_964530645.1 uncultured Rikenella sp.
CGGTGTGAGGGGGCTGATCTCAGAGGCAGGTATGTGCGGGTGCAGATATGCATTGTATTGGGGTCTGAGAGTATGAGGGTCTGAGAGTCTGAGGGTCTGAGGGTCTGAGGGTCTTGCCATGGACAGGAGTCGGTTACCTCATGTCAATTACTTCAACACCTTTGTGGTCAGCCGGGTTAAAGGTAAAAAAACCGGCCGGGGGGTGGAAGGTGAGATCATATGAGGAGGCGGTAAGTGTAAGTGTCATGCCATCCTTTGTGCGATATTCCGCTGACCTGAGGTCATAAAGGCTTTTTCCAATCCTGAGCCTTATACGAACTATACTGACGTTAATATCTTCAGGGTAAAGGTCGATGACCCATTCCTGCGTGTTCTGTTCGAGAAGCCTGACTTTGTATCCTTTCTCATGCATCGAAAAGAGCAGTGACGGTTTTGAAATAAATGAACCGTCCGTCGGGTCAGGCTCGGTGACAGTCACCTCCTTCACCCCGGGCATGTAATTCCATACAGCCTTGCCGTCAGTCCTTATTATATTGTCAGGAAGTGTTACCATGTAATTGTCGCCGCTGATAACCGCCTTCCCCTCCAGCGTTGTCTCCTGGTCCTCTTTTGCATCATATGCAAGAATCTCAAACCCGATACTGACTGAGGGTGCCGAGGTGGCCTTCCGGCTGAACTCAGAAAGTATTTTTATGGCCTCCGGGTCCTTCTGCGAAGACGCAGTCAGGGCAAGAAGCGTGAACAATAGTATAAATCCTGTTTTCTTCATTTTACAGATCCTCTGCATCGAGTCTCTTCAAAATCTGTTCCAATGTTTGCGGATCCTGTACAATTACCTCTCTTGCCTTGCTTCCTTCGAAGGGTCCCACTATGCCTGCCTTCTCCAGCTGGTCAATGATCCGGCCTGCGCGGTTATAGCCCAGTTGCATCCTTCTCTGGATAAGTGATGTTGATCCCTGCTGGTGCTGAACCACGAGCCTGGCGGCATCGTCGAAGAGCTGGTCGCGTTTCTTCAGATCAACCTCGCTGTTACCGTTGCCAACCTCATCATCGCCCACATATTCAGGCAGGTGCATCGCCGCCGGATAGCCCTGCTGTGCACCGATGTATTCTGTAAGTTCTTCAACCTCAGGGGTGTCAATGAATGCACACTGCACCCGGATTGGTTCACCACCCTGCGAAATGAGGGCATCGCCCCTGCCAACCAGCCTGTCGGCTCCGGTTGAATCGAGTATTGTGCGTGAATCCACGCCGGAAAAGACCCTGAAAGCAATTCGGGAGGGGAAGTTCGCCTTGATGAAGCCTGTGATAATGCTTACCGAAGGCCTCTGGGTAGAGATGATCAGGTGTATCCCGACAGCCCTTGACACCTGTGCAAGGCGACCTATCGGTGCCTCTACATCGCGGCCCGAGGTCATTATAAGGTCGGCGAATTCATCAATTATCAGAACTATGTAGGGCATGAAGTCGTGCCCCTTCTCGGGGTTGAGCCGGCGGGCAATGAACTTGTCATTGTATTCCCTGATGTTCCTCGTCTGAGACAGTTTAAGCAGTTCCAGGCGGTGATCCATGAGAATGCAAAGCGAGTTGAGGGTGTTGATCACCTTCTTCGTATCGGTGACGATTGCATCCTCCTCGTCAGGCAGCTTGGCCAGAAAATGACGTTCAATCTTCGCGTAGAGCGGCAGTTCGACGCGCTTCGGATCAATAAGCACAAATTTCAGCTCAGCCGGGTGCTTCTTGTAGAGCAGTGAGGTTATGATAGCATTCAGCCCCACCGATTTCCCTTGCCCTGTGGCTCCTGCCACAAGAAGGTGAGGCATCTTTGTGAGGTCAATTATATAGGGCTCGTTTGTTATTGTGCGACCCAGAGCGAGGGGGAGCTCGAATTTGGTGTCATTGAACTCGCGCGATGCGAGCAGACCCTTCATTGAGACTGTCTCCGGCTTTTTGTTCGGCACTTCGATACCCACGGTACCACGGCCGGGGATGGGAGCAATAATCCTTATGCCAAGGGCTGAGAGGCTGAGGGCGATGTCATTGTCAAGCGATTTTATCCGGTGAATCTTTACACCTCTGTCAGGAACAACTTCGTAGAGGGTAACCGTCGGGCCCACTGTGGCAGAAATCTGCTTGATTGTGATCTTATGGTCAGCCAGTGTTTTGAGGATGATCTCCTTGTTGGCGTTTACTTCCTCGGTGGTGGTAGTGCCTACATTACGGTAATCACGGAGTAGCGCCAGGGTGGGAAACTTATAGCGCGCCAGCGAAAGTCTCGGATCAAAAGGGGGGAGGTTAGAAATTTGATCCTCATCAAGCGGCAGTTCCGTCACCGGTTTCCTCTCCTTGCCAATTACATTGACGATGGGCTTGTCATCGGTCACTACGGGTGGCTTGTAAAAATCGTCGATATCCTCCGTCTCCTCCTCATCGGCCCTGAGCGGCTCTTCCTCAACTGTCGGGAAATGATCCTCAGGAGCGATAACGGCATCATCCGTTACAATATCTTTTTTTCGTCCCTCGCCGGTGAGAACCGATACTCCTGCCTTTGTGACTGTGGCGATGGGTTTTCTAATTGTCTGTGGACTGACATGCAGGGCGAAAATCAGGTAGGCAATTGAAAGGACCAGGAGCACGGCCCCGGTACCCACTTTCCCAAGGCCGTTGTTGAGGTAGCTGGAAACCATATGTCCGAATTCACCTCCAGGTCCGGCGCCGAGAAATGTCGACTGACCCGCAAAATATCCCAGAATGGCCGAGACAAGCACAGTGGCAAGGAGAAGACGAAGCACGTTTTTCCAGAGTCTGAAGTACCTTACCTTGAGGAGGGCCAGCCCGAAAGCACCTAAAATCAGAGGAATAAAAAATGAGCCCAGTCCGAATCCGTTGAATATAAAATAATGACCCAGCTTGAATCCGATCTTTCCTCCCCAGTTCTCAAAGCTTAGAGGGGCGTCACCTGCTTCATGAACCGCCACTGCCAGACTCTGGTCAGCCTTGCCGGTCAGAACGTATGAGATGAAAACCACAAGCATGTACAATGCAAAGACCAGCAATACAAGGCCTGCAATGAATCTTGTATTTTCACCTGATGAATTATCTGCCGAACCCTTCTTTTGCGATGATGAACCGTTGCCTTTTTTCTGTTTGCCCATCTTTACGATGAAATTATTTCCCCCTGTTATGGGTCTTGAAAACGATTAGCAAAGGTAAGAAAAATGGTTGACCTGCGAGGGTAAATTTTAAAACGAAATCATTTTCAGGATCAGCGTGTCAAGATACCTGGCAGTGACTTTCCTGTAATTCTTTTTCTTCTCGAACTCCTTGTCGGGTATCTGTTTGACGAGTACCTCATCAGCTGTGAACTGCAGCTCGGCATCACCGATAATGTAGAAAAAGTCCATTAACACCCCTTCCACATCCCTGTACGGTGTCATCCTGTTCGGGTTAACTGCCTTTATCTCATTGGTATACCATATGTAACGGGTCGTCTTATTGTCAGGGAAATTTATCCTGGCCTGACGGCAGTTAAAGCCACAGATGACCGATTTCCTTCCTGTGTCATGCACCGTGATACCTTCCATGGAGCCGAACCCTGGCTGTATGTCCTTGAAGTTACCCTCAAAGTAGTATTTGAATGACAGGATATTAAGGTAAGTGTCATAGATGTTTTCCTTCGGGTTTACAACTGTTGTCACGCCTGAATTACCGATGGGGGTTTTGAGGCTTGTGCAGATGAGATCATTTCTGAACGATATGACAAGTTCCCTGGGAAGCAGGTCGGACGACATCGATGAAGGGTTGCTGACATATTTGATATTGTAATATATCTCACCCTCCTTCAGGTTCTTATAGACATTATCTCCTTTGCAGGATGCAAGCACAGCAATAGCCATAAGAAGTGGGATAAAAGGAAGGGTGTTCTTGTTCACGCTGCGCTGTTTGGCTGTAAATGTAGTAAATTATGCAAAATCCACCTGTCACGGTAAGCCGTGATCTGTTTATATATAACTCATTGCATGGGAGAATAATATTTACCATGTTTAAATTTCGATTAAAATTTTAGCTTTGTCACCTGGTTTAAACGACAATAATGAGCAATAAGCTTGCAGTAATAGCCCTTGGTGGCAATGCGCTTCTGCGCGGTGACCAGTTGGGGACCATTGAGGAGCAGGAGCAGAATACCACGGATACACTGGAGAACCTTGTCTTTCTTTTAAGAGAGGGTTACAATCTTGTCATTACACATGGCAACGGCCCGCAGGTTGGAAATATCCTGATGCGTAACGATGCCGGTGAGCAGATGTACGGAATAGCTCAGATGCCCATAGACATATGTGTTGCAGACTCGCAGGGAGGGATCGGGTACATGATTGAGCGGATGTTCAAGAATGTACTTAACAGGCACGGGATAGATAAGAATGTGGTATGCCTGATAACCACGGTTGTGGTGGACAAGGATGATCCGGCCTTTGGTGATCCGCAGAAAAGGGTAGGCAAGATATACACTAAGGAACAGGCTGATGAGCTCGCCAGAGCGAAGGGATGGGTCTTCAGCGAGGAGGTTAAGGCGCATGGCGGGTTCCGCAGGGTGGTGCCCTCGCCCAGGCCTGTAAGCATCATGAATCATGAACTGATCCGGGAGCTTGCGCTGCGGGGAAACATTGTCATTGCAGCCGGTGGCGGCGGAGTGCCGGTTTACACCGATGAAAAGAATGATGTCAGACCGGCCGAGGCCGTTATTGACAAAGATCTTGCTTCATCACTTCTGGCATCGACTATAGGTGCGGACGAGTTCTACATACTCACCGATGTGCCTTATGTTTACATCAACTACAAGAAGCCAGACCAGGAGATAAAGGAGTTCCTTAATTACAATGACACCCTGAAGTATCTCAACGAAGGGCAATTTTCAAAGGGAAGCATGGCCCCGAAGATCGAGGCATGTCTTAACTTTGTGAAGTCCGGCGGCAGCAAGAGCGTGATTACCGAGGCCTTCAAGCTTGAGGATAAGAGGTATGGTACCAAGATAACCATGGAGTATGATTAGGCAGTCAGCAGTCAGCAGTCGGCAGTTGGCAGTAGTGAATTAATAATCAATTAACTATATCTTCTGATAGCATGACTTTCAGACCTTCAGACTTTCAGACTTTTAGACTTTTAATAAATAATAATTATGGCTTACAATCTACGCAATCGCAGTTTCCTGAAACTTCTCGACTTCACTCCGGAGGAGATCAGGTTCCTCCTGAATCTGTCATTCGAACTCAAGAAGGCAAAATATGCCGGTACCGAACAACAGAGACTGAAAGGCAAGAATATCGCACTTATATTCGAGAAAGCATCAACGCGCACCAGGTGCGCCTTTGAGGTTGCAGCCTTCGACCAGGGGGCACATGTTACATACCTCGGGCCGTCAGGATCACAAATAGGGCAAAAGGAGTCGATGAAAGATACCGCAAGAGTTCTCGGCCGCATGTATGACGGCATCGAGTACCGCGGCTACGGACAGGATATCGTTGAAGAACTGGCAGCATATTCAGGGGTTCCTGTATGGAACGGACTGACAAATGAGTTTCATCCGACACAGATTCTGGCCGACTTCATGACTATGCTGGAACACAGCGACAAGCCGATAAACAAGATCAGCTTCTGCTACCTTGGCGATGCGCGGAACAACATGGGCAATTCACTCATGGTTGGAGCAGCCAAGATGGGAATGGATTTCCGTGCCGCCGCA
>CAZHAI010000153.1:0-5674 GCA_964530645.1 uncultured Rikenella sp.
CAATGAAGCACTGGGAGTGAATGCCATGTCAGAGGACCTGGGGAGCAGCAGCCTTCTAAGCAAAGCGGGGCATCTTTTCTGGTACCCTGCAGAGGTGGATGTCTCAATCAGGCCGGGATGGTTCTGGCGCGCTTCCGAAGACTCTCTTGTAAAGGATGTTGCAAAACTGGCTGACATCTATCTTAGTTCAGTGGGGCGTAATGCCGTGCTCCTGCTTAACGTCCCCCCTGACAGCCGCGGGCTGATAAGTGACAATGACATTCGCAGTCTGCAGGGGCTGAAGTCGTGGATAGATAAAATGTACGCCACTGACCTGATGAACGGAGCAAGACCTTACGGCAGAGGTGCATCCGCCCTTATAGACGGAGACAACAGCACCTCGTGGAGCCCGCGGCGCAAACGGGTGGCCTCCTTCGTTCCGGCAATAGCAGCCACTTTCAATGTAGCGATGCTGCAGGAGGACATAAGTAAGGGTCAGCGCGTGGAGAAGTTCATCATCGAAGCCCTTTCGGAGAAGGGATGGGACACTATCGCCAAAGGCACTACTATAGGGTACAAGCGCATGATACGCTTCCCGGAGGTGAAGGCCGATGAAATCAGACTGACTGTTGTCTCATCACGGGCAGCACCTTACATCAGCACCTTTGCACTTTATCATGCAGAATAAATTGGTATGGTTATTGTGGCTGAGCGGGTTTATTAAACCACCTCTTAAATTCAATTATACAATGAAAACTCTCAAATTGCTGGCCCTGCTTATGGCTGTTACAGTTTCATCATGTGATCTTGACCCGGGCGTCACAATGTACAGCAATGTTGTGATACCATTTGAGGAGCGTGGTGTGCCTGAGACAGGTCAGGTTGACGTTCCGGTGAACATCTACGCCAGCGCCTCCATGGACAACGGATGCTGGAGCAATATTCACTTCGTCCTCACACAGAAGGATGACCGCCAGTATGAGATGGTGGCGCTTGCCGATTACGAATCGACAGGAGCATGTCCTGAAATGATCGTTTCAGGTGACACAACAGTTACCTTCACACCTGAAAGGACAGGCAATCACATTATTACATTCTGGATGACCAACACTACCGCTGAACGTGATACGATTGTAATTGGCGTGTCATCACCAGCCAGGTAAACTATCTGCCTGGTCTCCTCACAGTGTTTGTCAGCCAGTTACTCTGCCTCTCCTCCTCGGACTTGTGGAAAATCTCCTTGTTGACGTATTTGATCGATTCAACAGTATAGAGGGCACGCGGGTTAAACCGGTTTATCTCGTCCAGCACTTCCTTTATCATGCTCCTGCGGGCGATAATGTATATGACTGCAACATCTCCCTCAATTCCCTGGGCCTTGACCGATGTAACGCCGTATCCTTTTGTCCTGAGGTCATCGATCAGATTGGTGGCATCCTTTCTTGTGATAACCCTGATCATCTCATGACCGATTGCAAGCCTCTCTTCAAGGTACATTCCGATAAAGTTGCCTGTGGCAAAGCCTCCGGCATAGGCGACATAACACACCCAGTTGTCAAGATCCTGCATGATCCGGCTTATTGCAAGCAGCCAGATGAGCACCTCGAAGAAGCCCACAAAGGGAGCGACCTGCCTCATGCCCTTTGTGACAAATATGATCCTGAGAGTCCCGAGCGAAACATCGATAATCCTGGCCAAAAAAATGAACAAAGGGAGCAGGACATACGTAATAATATCTGAATTAAGGTGTTCCATGATATATACAAACATTTTTGAACTTGCTAATATATGACTATTTTTGGAACGGATAGCCTTGAACCGGATAGTGATGAGTTCGCTAAAAATCAGATTGTTTACACTTCTGCTGAGCATTACGGCAATGGTCTCCGCCCAGAAGGCGGACTCTGTGCTCACACTGCTCTTCACAGGCGACATCATGGGTCATGACGGGCAGATTGCATCGGCGCTGAATGATTCTTCAGGCACTTACTCGTATGATACTGTCTTCAGTTATGTAGCTCCCCTCCTGTCGGGTGTTGACGTTGCAATTGGAAACCTGGAGGTAACTCTTGGCGGGGCGCCCTACAAAGGATACCCCGCATTCAGTTCACCTGACGCTCTTGCATTTGCCTGCCGCGATGCGGGATTCGATATCCTCGGAACCGCCAACAATCACTCAGCCGACAGAGGTCCAAAGGGCATCGTACGCACCATCAGGGTTCTCGACAGCCTGGGCATCAGGCACACAGGTACATGGGTCAGCCCTGAAACCCGTGACTACCTGTCACCCCTCATGATTGTTCACCCGGCCATGAGGATTGCCATGCTTGCCTATACGTACGGCACCAACGGCATTGTGGTGCCGCCGCCGGCAACCGTAGCATACATTGACACTCTCCGCGCAGCTGCAGACATCAGCAGGGCGTTCTGGTTGGGGGCAGACCAGACTGTCGTATTCATCCACTGGGGCATAGAGTATGACACTATTCCCTCGGCGGAACAGAAGCTTACGGCTGCGGCACTGCAGCGCAGCGGCGCCAATATTATAATCGGCTCCCATCCTCATGTGCTTCAGCCAATGAACACAGTAACAGATAGCAGCGGTTTCAGGAATCCTGTGGTGTGGTCAATGGGTAACTTTGTTTCCAATCAGCGGACAAGGAGACGTGACGGCGGAGCGATGATAAGAATGGACATCACTGCAAGGGGTGATTCGGCCTTCGTCTCTGATGCCGGATATGTACTCACCTGGGTATATACCCCGGTTGAAAACGGAAAAAGTAAATTCTACATACTCCCCTGTGCGGAGTTCGAAAAGAAGCCTGAATTCTTCCAGACCGCCGGACAGTACGAGACAATGATGACATACATTTCCGACGCCCGCAGGCTGCTTGACAACCTCAACACCGGATTCAGGGAGATGGCCTGGGAGAATGGCAGGTGGGTCACCCTCAACCGGTAGCAGATCCCGCAATATTATTATATTTACGCAATCTAAAACAGGACATGGAGGGATCAACACTACTTCTGGCAGGCACTGCAGTCACAATCGGGTTCGTTCACACGCTTGTCGGCCCTGACCACTACCTTCCCTTCATTGTTATGGGCGAAGCACGCAAATGGAGCATAAGGAAGACGATGTTCATTACCTTCCTCTGCGGGCTGGGTCATGTTCTGAGTTCGATAATAGTCGGGTTCATTGGTGTCGCAGCCGGTATTTCACTCTCAAAACTGGAATTCCTGGAAGGCTTCAGGGGCAATATTGCTGCCTGGCTGCTAATTGCTTTCGGACTAGTTTACATGCTGATCAGTCTCCGTACACTCTACAGAAGAAAGAGACATGCTCACAGCCATACACATACCAACGGAACAGCGCACGAACATGAGCATGACCATTTCAGCGGCCACTCGCATATCCACCTGTCTGACCGGAAGAACCTCACTCCATGGATTCTCTTCCTGATCTTTGTGCTCGGCCCGTGCGAGCCCCTGATCCCCATACTGATGTACCCGGCTGCGGAGAACAATGTCAGCGGGGTTATCCTGGTCTCACTGCTCTTCTCAGCGGTAACCATAGCTACCATGATGACTGTTGTGCTGACCTTCAGACTTGGCCTGAGCCACGTCAACCTGAAACCGCTTGAGCGCTACGTCAATGTGATAGCCGGGGCAACCATTGCCGGCTCAGGCCTTGCAATTCAGTTTCTTGGGCTCTGAGATCGTTTTTTATTAGTAGCTTTGACCAAAATTTAACAGATGAGTTTCGATTACAACACACAGAGGAAAAGAATGTCTCTGCCGGAATACGGCAGGAATGTTCAGAAGATGATTGAACATATTAAGACAATAAAGGATCCGGAGGAGAGGAACCAGGCAGCAAGAACCATTATACAGATCATGGGTAACCTGAACCCTAACCTGAAGGAGGTAACGGATTTCAAACACAAGCTCTGGGATCACCTGATGATAATTGCCGATTTTAATCTTGACGTCGATTCTCCGTATCCCGGTCCTGACCGCACCAAGCTGGACGCGAAGCCCAATAAAGTACCCTACCATAACGGTGACATCAAGTATGCCCACTACGGGCAGATTGTCCCAGCCCTGATTGAGGCAGCATCGAATATGGAAGACGGAGATGAAAAGAGTTACCTTACAACTCTCATCCTCAACCAGATGAAAAAAGATTACCTGACCTGGAACAAGGCACAGGTGGCAGATGAAATTATTATCAGGGATATGATGGCAATCTCCGGAGACAGGCTGAAGGTGCCGGAAAACTTCCGGATGCCTGATGTAAGGGATCTCCTCGCTCCTCCCAAGAGCAAGCCGCAGGGAAGGTACCAGGGCCGGCCCCAGGACAAATACAAAGGGCAGCAGAACAAGATGAACAAGAAAAAGTACAAGAGCAGCAGCTATTAACGGTCTCAAATAAAAAGCCATGCCCATCACCAACATTAACACGTATGATGCCCCGCTGCCCGCAGGGCACTACTCGCAGGGAATTCTGTCAGGTAACATAATTTTTGTCTCGGGCCAGTTGCCTGTTGTACCACTCACCGGAGACAGGATCACGGGGGATATAAGCGAACAAACTATGCAGGCTCTGAAAAATGTACTCAGCATTGTTAAGGCGGCAGGCGGGGATATAACCACAATTGCACGCACCACCATCTATACCACTGATGTGAAGCACTGGGAGGAAGTCAACAGGGTCTATGCTGATTTCTTCGGCCCGGTTCTCCCTGCCAGGTCAATCATCACGGTGGCAGGCCTCCATCATGGCTGCCTCGTTGAAATAGAGGCAGTGGCGATCAAGCTCTGAATTGTCACTTTGTCAGTTTTTGAATTATGGCCGGCATTTTGCTTATAGGCCAGCAGTAAACTGTTTTTATCATGGTAAAAAAGAAGAGTCACGATGAGAGGCATGATGGACCCATGCCCGATAAGGAAACACAGGATAATCAGGTCAATACGGAGAGTGATGCCTCAGGTCAGCCAACACCTGAGGGTGAGTCTGATTGTGCTGTAAAGAGCAAGGCTGAGGAGGAGCTCCTCGGAAAACTGACAGAAATGCAGGACAGGTATCTGCGACTTTCTGCTGAATTTGACAACTACAGGAAGAGAACACTCCGCGAAAAGATAGAGCTGTCACAGGCAGGCGGCGAATCGGTCATCAGGAAACTGCTTCCCATTATCGATGACTTTGACAGGGCCATGAACTCGATGCGCTCTACTGACGACTGTAATGCTGTTAAGGCAGGACTTGAACTGATATACAGCAAGATAAACGAATTCCTGAATCATAACGGTGTGAAGGCCATCGAGGCCGTCAACGAGGAGTTCAACAGTGACATGCACGAGGCAGTAACCACAATCCCAGTGGAGGATGAGAAGATGAAGGGCAAGGTTATAGACGTTACACAGAAGGGATACACCCTGAATGAAAAAGTGATCCGCTTCCCCAAGGTGGTAGTGGGCGAATAACAGAACGGTTCTGCACAGACATATGTCGAAAAGAGATTATTACGAAGTACTTGGTGTTGGCAAGGACGCCACCAGGGATGAGATCAAGAAGGCCTACCGCAAACAGGCCCTGAAGTTTCATCCTGACAAGAATCCCGGCAACAAGGAAGCCGAGGAGAAGTTCAAGGAGGCAGCCGAGGCCTATGAGGTTCTCAGCAATGATGAGAAG
>CAZHAI010000154.1:0-5633 GCA_964530645.1 uncultured Rikenella sp.
CAGGTAACCTGATACCGTGAGAGAGCCTGCCCGAGAGATTTTCGGAACCGGCATAGTCAGGCACGAGGCAGAGGTCATACCTGTTTATGACAGCCCGGTGGATCCATGCGGCAAGGGGCTCCGCGAAACGCAGCAAAGCAGGAAAGGGGATCCGGATCTGGTGAGTTATATAAGCTGAAAAAATCTCCCTGTTATAAAAGCCGAATCGGTTGTCAGAGATTATAACCGAGGGTTTGAATTCCACCGCCAGCCGCCTGAGGACCCTGTGTTCCCTGATCGCGGAGATGACCAGGTGCGGCAGCTGCACGGCTATTGAGAAATATTGCGGAAGGTACCGGGAGTACCTGATCCTGAGTCCCGGAATCTCAATCAGCGTGACGCCCTTCAGTTCCTTCTCTGCAAGCTTCAGCAACTGTGCGTCAGCCGCAAAGATTACCCGGCAGCCTCTGCGATTCAGTTCCAGGGCAAGGGGGATCATCCGTCCGGCATGGCCGAATCCCCAGCTGAGAGGACTTATCAGCACCGTCTGCCCGCTCATGGCTGCTACCCTGAAACGGATGTTGCAATGCCCAGTTCGTTGACTTTCGTGGCAATTGCATTAAGCTCACTGACGGGTACCTTCCTGAGGCTGTTACCCAGGGGCGTATCGCGGTGGATTGTATAGATCATCACCTGCTGCGGCCGGAGCCTTTGGAGGATGTTGAGCCAGGCATTGACTTCAGCTGGTGTTGTGTTGTCAACCTTCCGGCCGTCGCACTCGCCCCTGACGAAGAGAGTCTGGATGATGAACCTGCCCCCAAAATCCTTTACATGCTTTTCAAACCGGTCAATATCCACAGTCATATTTGGCTGGTTCAGCAGCGCCACTGTGCCTGGCAGAACCGAGTCCAGCTTCAGGATATTCATATCCACCTTCTTCAGTGCATCGCGGACACTCTTGCGGCGCAGCATGGAGCCATTGGACAGCACCGAGACTTTAGCCGCCGGGAAAAATTCATCGCGCAAAGCGACGGAGTCATCGATTATCAAGGCGAAATCGGGATGAAGTGTAGGCTCTCCGTTGCCGGCATAGGTGATTACATCGGGTGCCTGCCCCTGTTCCCTCATCTCCGACAGTTTCTTTCTGAGTGCTTCATACACTTCCTTCCGCGATGGCAGCGGTTCCTTTTTGTCCGGCTTACCCGGGGTCCATCCGCATTCGCAGTAGATGCAGTTGAAAGAGCATACTTTACGGCTGACCGGCAGCAGGTTTATACCGAGTGAGACTCCCAGCCTGCGGCTGCTCACCGGTCCGAACACAATGCTGTCAAAAAGAAAGGTTGCCATTGAAGAGGTATGTTTAAGTCACAAATTTACACTAATCTGCGCACCCTGCTTTCAGGCAGCAGGCGCATGTTCCCAAGGTCAACCGGGTCTACATGCAGCAGTCCCGGTCTCTTGCCCGGTTCGATAGATCCCAGGGTGCTGTCCATCTTAAGAAAACGTGCCCCGTTGAGGGTGCCCCACTTTATAATTTCTTCAAGCGGGATGCCGGGAGCAGATTCCTGCAGCAGCCTCAGTTCGGTTATTATGCTGAGGCGACCGGATGAAGCCAGGCTGTCTGTGCCTGCAACAATTCTGTCGGTCACTTCCCTGAGCATGGCTGCCGGTGGCATTTTACCTGAGATGTACATGTTTGACGACGGGCAGAGGCAAAACCAGGTGTTCCCTGCTGATGCTACCCTCTCTGCCTCAGCGCGGGTGATCACTGTGTTGTGAACCAGCAGCAGGTGCGCTACAAGAGGGGAGATTTCAATGACTGCCTCTGCATGGCGCCCGGTCATCTTACGTTCATCATCAGACTCCAGGAAGTGAAGGGAGATGACAGAGTGCGGGTGAAGCTGCTCCCTGATCATCCCGGAGAGAGGTTCGGAGACCGAATAGAGGGCATGGGGAGTCAGCTGGACCGGGAGTTGTGCCTTTTCGATCTCCGTTACTATCTTCAGGGCTGCGCTCATTCGGGTTCCGGCAGCTTCAGGATCCAGGCCGAAGACTTCGGCGAAGGTGAAGTACCTGATTGCACTTTCACGCTTTATGCTGACAGTGAGTGAGTTGTTGCTGATGTCACCACAGGCAACCACACCCTCCTCATACATCTCCCTGTCAGCACGGAGAGCCGCTCCTACGACTGTCTCAGGTGATGCCCCTCGCATATTGCTTACCGAGGTGACGAATCCGTTAAGTCCGCCTCCCTGAGGAATGAGGCCTCGCATGTGCGACAGCTCCAGGTGTGAGTGGCAGTTGACAAGTCCGGGAATGATGATACCGCCGTAAAACTCAATGCCGGCGCTCTCACTGAGGTAACCTCCCGTGTCTTCCACATTTATTACAGTGCCGTCATCAGCAACTGTAACAATACCTCTTTTAAGGGGTTTGCCGGCCTGGGTGAACAGATACTGGGCCGAGATCCTTCTCATTGCTTCATCAGATCATCACCCTGGCTGAGAATTATGCTGATGTTGGCAACGCGGGCATGCTTCTCCCATTTGCCCGGCTGATTGTCATGATTCAGCAGCCAGCCCCTGAGCCTGGCTCCAGGTATTGAATCGAGGGTCTGGCGTAACTGCACCTTGCGGAACATCCCGTCCTTCTGAAGGCTGATTTCATTCCAGTAATCGCGCCGCTCCTCTCCAGTGCTGTCCTGATAGCTGAAGTACACTGTGACCCTGGGGTTGAGGCTCTTGTCGTCTTCAAAGACCCGTATGTCTGCGTTGAGCACATATTCGCCCGGTTGTTCGACAGGTATGTCGAACCATACCGGATCCCTTGTGAAATCTTCCGGGAAGTTGTATCTCGTTTTGCCCGTCCAGAGGTTCTCCCCGGCAGTTACACCAGGATTGTTTTCTGTCATTGCCACCGTCTCCAGTTCAAGGAGGTTTCCGGTGACCCTGTCATATATTCTTGACAGCTTTCGGGGTTTGTTAATGAAGTAGTACCGTAATGTTACGTCAAACTGTTCATAGGTGAAGCCATGACTCTCAATTACATCTATATAGTTGAGGATTGAATCACGCTGCGACCATGTATTTCTCATTGTGTAAAGATCGAGCATTCCGGCGGTGAGGTAGGCGTCGGTCAGGATAGCGACCAGGTCATCATCCGGGACCACCATTTTTCTTCCGGGCTTGCCGTCTCCGGAGTCTCCGCATGATGTTGCCAGCGCAATCACTGCTGCGAGGCATATTATGAAAGTACCCGTTTTCATTTGTTTTCCCTGATGTTTTCCTTAAGGTGTCTGCGTGACAGGTAGTGCACCGGGTACCATGCGGCTGCGTAGCCTATTGCCAGAACAGTGGCTGCCACGATGAAAAAGTCGGAGAGCTGCATCCTCACAGGGTATGCGTCAATCAGCAATGATTCGCCTGCCAGCTTTACGATACCGAAGTGCTGCTGGGCGGCGCAAAGAATGAAACCAAGCAGGAGACCCGTGACGGTCCCGATGAATGAAATCATCCATCCCTCATAGATGAAGATCCTCTTGATCAGCCTGTTATCCGCACCCAGACTCCTGAGAATGTTTATATCTCTCTCTTTTTCAATTATCAGCATAGTAAGTGAACCGATTATATTAAAAGAGGCAATCACAAGAATAAATGTGAGTATTACGAAGATAGCCAGCCTCTCCGCCTTCATGACCTTGTAGAACATCTCCTGCTGTTCGTACCTGTTTTGTACAACGAACTGATCGCCCATCACCTCCCGGATAGCGTTCTGAGTCCTCTTCTCATCGGCCCCCGGTTTCATCCTTACTTCAATTGAGCTCACTTCGTCTTTATAGTCGAGCAACTCCCTGGCAAAATCAAGAGGCAGGAAGACATACCTGGAGTCGAATTCCTGTTCAACAGCAAATATGCCCGACATGTATATATACTTCCTTGTGAATTCATTGTCAGGTGTTCCCCTTATTTTTGCCTTCCTGTCAGGGATGTATATTGCCAGAGGCGACACAAAATTAAGCCTCATGCCCAGGTAGTTGGCTACCCCAAGACCGGCAATTGCATAGGGTCTACCGTTTTCGCCAATAAGGGTGAATTCGCCGTCCCACATTGCAGTGTCCAGGTCGGTCACTTCGGCGTAGTTGAGTGACACTCCCTTGACGGTGGCTATATACTGTTGTTCCTCAAAGCGGAGGAGTGCATTTTCCTCGAGGGTAAGAGCGTAAATCTCAACTCCTTCCGTACCGGTCAGCCGCCTGAGCATCAGGCTGTCAGGGATGAACACCTTCCCTTTCGCAGGAGCGATCTTAATCTGAGGATCTGAGGTGCTGAATATGCTCCTTACCATCTCCTCGAGGCCATTGAAGACTGAGAGGATTGTTATGAGCGCCATCGTTCCCACTGTCACCCCGGCTACTGAGATGGCGGAGATGACATTGATTGCGTTCCGCGATTTCTTCGCGAACAGGTATCTCCTTGCAATATACAGCGACAGCTTCATCTGATGTTCCTGGCAATTACAAGCAGCCCGGTACCTCTTGCGTTGGTTCCGTACAGGTCGCCGAAGTTGAGCGCCAGCACGAAAGGCATAACTGCAAGATAGTAGAAAGGCAGGAGAATAAAGAAGAGCTTTGATTTTGAGAGCATCATGACGGGATATTTCATTGAGAGCCGCCAGGCGATGCTGCCCGAAGTGCCGTAGGTGTAGAATACCTTAACCTCTTTGTAACCGGCTGTATGAAGTTTTTCTGTAATTTCCTCACTGCCATAACCGTCGCGCACATGCTCCCCGATAAACGAGGTGTCGCCATCGGACTGCACGTCCGATCCGCCCAAATCTGAGGGGGTTGATATGACAAGGTATCCGCCAGCTGCTGTCATGCTGCGGAAGTTGGCAAAGACTGTGCGGTCTTCTTCAATATGTTCCATCACATCAACGCAGAGGATCAGGTCATGACTCTCTCCGCTCTTCCAGTTGACAAGGTCTGCTTCAATGGCATGCACCCGGCCATCCACCCCCGTTTTACGAAAGAAGGCGTTGCAGTCGGCCACCTGCTCGCTCTTGATATCGGCCGCAGTTATCTTCCACGAGGGGAAACGTCTGGCCATCCACCATGAATACTGCCCGAAGCCCATGCCCGCATCAAGCACAGATGCCTGAGGGGGCAGTGCCGGGCCGACTTTCTTAAGGGTGCGTCTTACATGCCATGAACGCAGCAGCAGTATATCAAGGAGATTGTAAAAGAGCTTCCGCAACAGGGGATGCCTGTTGAAAAGCCTCCCCAGGAGCTCCTTTATGGGGTCATAGTGCATCGTCCTTATTCCTTGAGAAGGTTGGTAATCTTATCTATGTAGTCGTTACTGTCGTCAACGAAGAAGGCAATTTCCGGGACTATGCGGAGCTGGTTGCGGACCTTCTGCCCCAGTTCGTATCTCAGCCTCGGAACACCTGAACGGAGAGCCTCAAGTGCAGCTTCCGATCCTTCGGAGGGGAAGATGCTCACCCAGATTTTTGCAAGCGAGAGGTCAGGGCTGACGCGTACCGTGGTCACCGAGATCATCTTTCCGGGAGCCATTTCAGCATTGTGATGCTGGATGATCTCCGCAAGCTCCTTCTGCACCAGCCGTGCAACTTTCTTCTGCCGTGTCGATTCCATT
>CAZHAI010000155.1:0-5610 GCA_964530645.1 uncultured Rikenella sp.
GAGGGCTTCCCCTCTACAGGTTCGGTGTTCACACGGATAGCCGTTGCGGGGTCAGCCCTGATGGTTACCAAACCCGGAGCCTCATCGCCAGCCACTTCCCCCGATTCTCTCTTCCTCATCATGCCGGGACAGGCTGCGGAACTGATAGCCACCGATCCTGAGGGATCAATCAGGGCTCTTGACAGCTACGGCAGCCGGGTGATTGCCTCTCTCTCCTCTTCCATCCGTATCCTCTCGGCGCAAGGCGAAATCATCAGGGAGATAACCGGTTACGGATGGACGAATGCAAATCCCGCCGGTGCACTGGAAGCAGGAGAGAGTCTCTGGATCGCGGACGCTTCCGCCGGCCTGGTTTCAACCCGGGATTACACTCAGTTCAGGAACCATACACTCCCCGGACCATATACCTCCAACGTAGCCGACATAGTTTTTTCCGGTAATAATTTCTACGTTACCGGCGGCACAGTTGACAACGCGTGGGGGAATGTCTACCGTCCGCTTCAGGTCTTCACCGGCAGCGGCGATTCGTGGAAAAGCCATATGCTCTACGGCGAAGCCGACAGGGATGCAATGCGGGTGGTAGCTGACCCTGACAATGATAAGCACTTCTTCGTTTCATCATGGGGAAACGGCCTCTACGAATTTCTGGATGGTGAAGTCATCAAAAACTATAACCAGTACAACTCACCGCTTTCAAGTATAAGGCCCGGGGAGAACTTCAGCCGTCTCTGCGGCCTCGCATGGGACCGGTCCGGTAACCTGTGGATGACTCAGACCGGGGTGCCCGGTAACCTGAAAGCCCTCACCCCTGACGGCACCTGGATAACCACTCCTGTCAACCTTAATGTGACAGCAGTCGGTGACATTGTAATTGACCGTAACCAGTACATATGGGTTATCCTGCCGCGCGGAAACGGGCTGCTGGTCTATGACCCGGCCGGAACCCCTGCCAGCACCTCCGATGACAGGTACATCAGGCTGCAGGTCCAGGATACAGAAGGACACACAATGAATAACCTCTTTTCCATAGCTACGGACCCGGACGGCAACATCTGGCTGGGGACTGACATGGGACCTGCTGTCTTCTACAGCCCGGGAAAAGTATTCTCTTCAGAGTTGAAGGCGTCGCGCATTAAGATACCCCGTGACGACGGGTCCGGATTGGCAGATTACCTCCTCGGTACGGAGACAGTTACTTCAATAGCTGTTGACGGTGCCAACAGGAAATGGTTCGGGACGTTAAGCTCCGGCGCCTTTCTTATGTCTGACGACGGCAGGAAGGAGCTGGCTCACTTCACTTCGGACAACAGTCCCCTTCTCGCGGACAACATTGTGAAGATTGCAGTCAACGGCATCACCGGCGAGGTTTGGTTCGGAACATCGGAGGGAATAGTTTCTTTCCGCGGTGAGGCCACTGAGGGAGTTGAGGACTATTCAGGCATGTACGCCTTCCCCAACCCGGTTAGGGAAGACTTTGAAGGAGTGGTTACAATCACCGGACTGGTTGAAAACTCATCTGTCAAGATCACCGATGTAAGCGGAAACCTTGTATATGAGACAACCTCCCTCGGCGGGCAGGCAACATGGGACCTGCGCAACTACCGAGCACAGAGAGTGTCAACGGGAGTGTACCTGGTCCTATGCACCAATGATGACGGCACCCTTGCCGGTGTGACCAAGATGCTTGTAATAAGATGATCAGTTTTCGGAGATCAGGCTCTGAATCCTTTCTATCTGCATCTTCTTGTTAACCTCCCTCAGCCTGCGGGCTGTGGCGGTAAAATACTGATGCCCTGAAATGAACTTCACCTGCAGCTTGTTCCAGTCGTTCAGGCTCGTTATTTTTTCCTGGGCCTTAAGCTCCTCGTAAAGGGTGTTGGAGACCGGAATGAAATCGCTTCGTCCCAGATAATCAAGGTCTGAATCACAGATGATCTTTTCAAGAATGTCGGTGGGCCGGGGCGGCAGTTTCGTTGACATGATGATCCCGCAGATCCTCTCAATCTGTTCCCCGCTGTACCCGTAGGATGGCAACATGCTGCGGGCCAGGAGTGTACCCTGGTACTCATGATCGTCATATGAGACGGTGTGACCTGCATCGTGGAACAGAGCAGCTGTCTTCAGCAACAATATCTCCTCGTCGGTGCAACCTTCAGCCCAGCCGATCAGCTCCACCTCCGTGACAACGTCAACAGTGTGTTTTACATTATGATAAAAGAGGTAATCCGGAAGCTCCTTCTCGAGCTTGTCCAGAATGACCTCCTGGATGTCAGTGAGCTGGATAAGCCCGAATTTGACCCTGAAGGCATCATTGGGAACCGAACTGTTTCCGTCGTTTGAGAGCTCCGGCAACAGTCCGTTTACCTGGTACATCTGGATATTGCCTGTATACTTCACCGGAAGCTTGCCGAAGTACTCACAGCCGAAAAACTCCTTAACAAGCTCGTATGTCATCACAGAGATCAGGATTGAGTCCCTGTCAGAGACGCCCTGAATGCGGCTGGCAGTATTTACAGCCCTCCCCTTTATGTCATACGAGACCTTGCTCTTGCCTGATATTGTTGCAGATACCGGGCCGGTGTGTATTCCTATCTTGAGGTTCCATATCCTCTGTTCGCCCCTGTGTGCTGCCTCATAATCCCTGAGAAACCGCCTAAGCTCCACAGCAGCCATTACAACCTCGACCGGGTTGGTAATGTTCTTTGAAGGAATCCCGCCGGCGCACATGTAGGTGTCACCGATTGTCCTTATTTTCTCAACATGATATTTGCTGATTATCCTGTCAAATTCGTAGAATATCTCATCCAGCTCATCCATTACCCCTCCGGGATCCATTCCTTCAGTAAGATTGGTAAAGCCCTGGATATCAGCAAACAAAACAGTAACCATGTTAAACTTAAGAGTCTTCTCCTCCTCAGTCACCCTGACTCCCTTAAGTTCGTTATTCTCTACGAGAAGCCGGTATTTATCCGTTGTCTCCAGTAACCGGTCCTTCTCCTTCTCCAGTTTTTTAACCTGCTCCTCGAGCTCCTTGTTCTGACGGACAAGCCTGGCTATTCGTTTGAGAAGCTGATCTCTGGATGCAGATTCCATCTTTGCTGAATTGCAATAATTATTCTTTCTAATAAACTCAGAGTCACGGTTCGCAGTATGCTGTGATGAAACTTTAATACTTTTGATGTGACCTGAATTACAATGCTGACAAGGACAAAAGCGATACTTCTTCACCATGTGCGATACTCGGACAACTCGCTGATAGCTCACTTTTATACACAGGAGTACGGGCGTCTTGCGGTCATGGTGAAAGGAATTTCCTCCAGGCGCGGCAGCGCCAGGTTCAACTACTTTCAGCCACTGAATATTTTCAACCTCGAGCTCTATTATTACGATAACCGTGAGATGCATAACCTGAAGGAGATGAATCTCGCTTACATTCCGGGGAATATTTCAAGCGACATAAACCGCACCACTGTGGCCATGTTCATCAGTGAGATCCTGAACAACATAATCAGGGAGGAAGATGTTAACAGGCCGCTTTTCGATTTCGTCGAATCATCCGTCATCACCCTCGACGGGATGGTTACAGGAATCAGCAATTTCCATCTCTGGTTCCTTGTCGCTTTAACTGACTACGCAGGGATCGGCCCGTCACATACCTCCATGACAAACTGCTGGTTTGATATGCTCACCGGACAGTTCACACCGCAGCAGCCGATGCATCCCGATTGCCTTGATCCGGATGGCGCCAGGGTGCTGAATCTTCTGCTTCAGATGCCGGCTGAGGATATTGCATCGCTAAAGCTCTCCGGAGATGAACGTACCGGGCTTCTTACCAGGCTTCTGAAGTACTACAACCTCCACCTCCCCGGCATCAGGGAGATTCGTTCACTTCAGGTCCTGAAGGATATTTTCAATTGATTTAATCACTCTTTAGCTATCTTTGAACAAAATTGCTCAGATGCCCGTCATACCATCCGTTATAAAGTGGATCAACACAAAACGCCTCTCACAGATTGAGCTCTTCAGGAAATACCCGGCAGAGACCCAGCAGGAGGTATTGACCCGGCTAATTGCCGACAGCAGGGATACCCTGTGGGGTAAAGAACGCGGGTATGCAACGGTGGACACTCACGAGCAGTTCTGCAGGAATGTGCCCGTTCAGACTTACGAGGAGCTTATTCCATACGTTGACCGGCTGCGCGCCGGAGAAAAGAATGTGCTCTGGCCGGGTGAGGTAAAATGGTTCGCCAAATCTTCAGGTACAACCAGTACAAAAAGCAAGTTCATCCCGATCACCCGGGAGTCTCTCGAAGATACGCACTACAGGGGTACAAAGGACTGCATTGTGCTTTACACCTCATATAATGCTGCATCCAGGATATTTTCAGGCAAAGGCCTGACTCTTGGAGGCAGTCACCAGGTAAACAGCTTCAGCAACAACTCGCTCTTCGGCGATCTGTCAGCTATCCTGATTGAAAACGCACCGGCCTATGCCGACCTGATCCGCACCCCGCCGGCACGCATCGCCCTTATCGAAGACTTCGAGGAAAAGATGAGGATGATCACCGAAATGACTGTTGAAATGAACATCACCAGCATCTCCGGAGTGCCATCCTGGTATCTCGTCCTTATCCGCCATATCCTGACGGCAACCGGCAAGGAAAACCTGCATGAGGTCTGGCCAAACCTCGAGGTATTTTTCCACGGGGGTGTCAGCTTCGCACCTTACCGTGAGCAGTACAGGAAATTGCTACCTGACCCGAAAATGAACTACATGGAGACTTACAATGCTTCCGAGGGTTTCTTCGCCATCCAGGATGACCTGACGGACAGTTCGATGCTCCTGATGCTCGACTATGGTGTCTATTATGAATTCATTCCCGCAGACAAGGCAGATACGGACAACCCGCAGACACTCACAATAGGAGAGGTTGAAAAAGGTGTCAATTACGCTGTGGTGATCTCAACAGACGGAGGGCTGTGGAGGTACAGGATCGGTGACACGGTTGAGTTCACAAGCCTTTATCCGCACAAGATCAGGATTACCGGTCGTACTAAACTGTTTATCAACGCCTTCGGCGAAGAGCTTATAATTGACAATGCAGAAAAGGCGCTTGAAAAGGCATGCCACGGCACCAATGCACACATTACCGAATACACAGCCGGGCCTGTCTACATGGGAGACGAAAGCCGCGGTGCACATGAATGGGTGATTGAATTTGAAAGAGCTCCCGAAGATCCCGAGCATTTCATTGAAATACTGGATACAACCCTTAAAGCTCTCAACTCTGATTATGAGGCCAAAAGGTACAAAAACCTGACACTGGCGCGTCCCGTGCTGAAGATTGTTCCCGAAGGGACATTCTACAAATGGTTCAGGGAGAAAGACAAACTCGGGGGACAAAATAAGATGCCACGCCTTTCCAATAGCAGGGAGTTCGTTGAGAGCGTCCTGAAAACCGCCGGCATGTGAAATCTTTTTATCAACAGAAGGCTCTTCTCCTTCCCTTTTTCCTATATTTAACCACGTAATCAAACAGTCAATTCTATGCATATAGCCATTGCAGGTAACATCGGGTCAGGCAAGACAACCCTGGCCGGACTGCTCTC
>CAZHAI010000156.1:0-4368 GCA_964530645.1 uncultured Rikenella sp.
CAGCCGGTCTGGGTGATCTCGGTCTGTCACCATCCGGTCTCCGCCCGTCCGGCCTGGCTGATCTCGGTCTGTCACCTTCCGGTCTCCCCTCAGCCGGTCTGGGTGATCTCGGTCTGTCACCATCCGGTCTCCGCTCGTACGGCCTTGCTGATCTGGTTCTGTCACCCTCCGGTCTCCCCTCGTATGGTCTGGCTGATCTCGGTCTGTCACCATCCGGTCTCCCCTCAGCCGGCCTGAAGTTTCTCTTTCTCTCCCCGGCAGCTTTTCCTGCATCCTTTCTTACTGGTCTCTTTCCTGGCGTCCTGGCCGGCATTTTTTCCATCATCTTACTTTTCAGGGTGCAAATTTACAACTAATTACCGGTTTTCTCCCCGATCTTTTTCGCACCTTTGCATTTAGCTTAAACTGACAAGATATGGCTTTGATAAAATCCATCTCAGGAATAAGGGGAACCATTGGCGGCAAGCCCGGTGAGTCTCTCACACCAATTGATATTGTGAAATTTGCATCGGCTTACGGAACCTGGCTCAGGAGGCGCGGCAGGGGACCCCTGCGGGTAGTCACCGGCAGGGATGCCCGTGTATCCGGAGAGATGGTTGCCGCACTTGTCAACTCATCACTGCGCAGTGTGGGAATAGACGTGATTGACGCAGGCATGACTACCACGCCCACCGTGGAGATTGCTGTGACGGGGCTGGGTACAGGAGGAGGAATCATCCTGACCGCAAGCCATAATCCTGCCCAGTGGAATGCTCTGAAGCTCCTGAATGAAGCAGGTGAGTTCCTGAGCGATGCCGACGGCAGGGAGGTGCTTGCCCTGGCAGCAGCGGAGGACTTCGACTATGTGACGTTTGATAAACTGGGGGGTGAGACTCGTGATGAGAGCTGGACTGAAAAGCACATCATGGCGGTAAAACGGATGCCGCTTGTTGATGCTGAGGCAATAAAAAAGGCTGGCTTTAGAATCGCCGTTGACGCCGTCTGCTCGGTGGGCGGAATTGCAATACCAGCACTGCTCAGGGCGCTGGGAGTTGAAGAGGTTATTGAACTCTACTGTGAACCTACGGGGCTTTTCCCGCATAACCCCGAGCCCCTTCCCGAACACCTTACGGATCTGTCGCGTACTGTAATAGAGAACAGTGCCGACCTGGGATTCGTAGTTGACCCGGATGTTGACAGGCTGGCAATTATCTGCGAGGACGGGTCGATGTTCGGAGAGGAGTACACACTTGTATCTGTGGCAGACTTTGTCCTCAGCCATGTCAAGGGTCCGACTGTGTCTAACATGTCCTCCACAAGAGCATTAAGGGATGTCACTGAGGGACACGGCTGCAGTTACACCTCAGCACCTGTGGGAGAGGTAAATGTTGTGGCTGAAATGAAGCGTACCGGCGCCGTTATAGGCGGCGAGGGAAACGGCGGGGTGATCTACCCTGCTCTTCATTATGGCCGTGACGCCCTGGCAGGGATAGCACTCTTTCTCACTCACCTGGCAAAACAGGGGGTTAAGTGCAGCGAACTGCGAAGAAGGTATCCTGATTATTACATTGCCAAGAAGAAGATCGACCTGGCCGGAGATATTGACATGACAAAGCTTTGCACAGCACTGATGAATGCCCGTCCCGAGGCCGTCTGTGACACCCGTGACGGGATAAAGCTCGACCTTCCTTCCGGATGGGTGCAGATCCGGAAATCGAATACCGAACCGATCATGCGCATATATGCCGAGGAGAGATCCAGGGAGCCGGCCGAAAAACTCGCTGAAGAGGTGACCCGGATTGTTAAAAATCTGTAAATCTTACAGGTTAGCGCTTACTTCAGGCAATTATTGAACGGTTTTTGTACTTCTTGGTCATGTTAAGTTAACGAAAGTTAATGTTTCCTTAAAAAGTATTCAGGAAGCCTAAATTTGTAATAATTTCACGCCTTAAATAAAATAATCAGAAAATTCTGCAGATGAAAAGGACTATTATCATTACCTCAGTCATTGTAGCGGTGGCAGTTCTTGCCATGATCGTGATCAGCAAGCTTTCGGGCAAGGAAGACTTGAGCACACTGTTTGCTGAGGTTCAGCAGAGCGATTTCGAAGTGGTTGTCACTACAACCGGCGAGCTTCAGGCTGAGGTCTCGACGGATATCAAGGGGCCTGAGGGCCTTGCCAGCCGCAACATGAGGTTCGGAGGGATCAAGATATCTGACCTCGTCCCGGAGGGTACCGAGGTGAAGGCAGGTGACTATGTAGCCACCCTCGACCGCTCAAGTGTTGACAACACGCTCAAGGATGAGCTTGACAGGTTGGAGTCTTTTGAGACCGATCTGCTTAAGAAACAGCTTGACACAACAATATCCCTGGGCAACCTGAGGGATGACCTGCTCAATCTCAAGTTCAACATGGACGAAGCGGAGATAACCCTGGAGCAATCGAAATACGAACCTCCCACCACAATCAGGCAGGCACGGATAACGCTTGACAAGGCTCAGCGTTCATTTGAGCAGGCTCTCAGCAACTATGACCTGAAGGTAAGGCAGGCAAGGGCTGACATCAGGGACACCGAACTTCAGGTGGCCAAGCAGCAGAGGAAGGTTGCTGAAATGCAGGAGATCATTCAGAAGTTTGTTATTACGGCTCCCTCTGACGGGATGGTTATATACAAGAGGGAATGGAACGGTTCGAAACGCAAGGTAGGTTCCGAGGTCAGTCCCTGGGACCCGGTAGTTGCCACCCTTCCTGATCTCTCAGCCATGATTTCAAAGACATATGTTAACGAGATTGATGTCAGCAAGGTCCGGGCCGGGCAGCCGGTGAGGCTCTCCGTTGACGCATTTCCTGAGAAAACATACACGGGCGTTGTGCTCAGCGTGGCCAACATCGGGGAACAGCTCCCGAACACTGACGCCAAGGTATTTGAGGTGATAACCAAGATTCACGGTTCTGACCCCATCCTGAGGCCTTCGATGACAACCGGAAACCAGATTATCACTCAGACCTTTTCCGATGTGATCCACATTCCCCTTGAGACAGTATTCGCCACGGCAGACAGCGTACCCTTCGTATACAGGAAGGACGGTTCACGCCAGGTGGTTGTGCTGGGTGAGTCAAACGAGAATGATGTTATCGTGGAACAGGGGCTGAAGAAGGGCGAGAAGCTTTATCTGACGATCCCGGAGGACAGTGAGAAGTTCAAGCTTCACGGTGAAGAGCTGATTGCGGTCATCAAGGATCGCAAGAAGCAGCAGGCACAGGAAGAGGCAAAACGGCTGGAGCAAGGCAACCAGCCTCAGAGAATGATGCCGGGCAACATGACTCCGGAACAGATGCGTGAAATGATGCAGAACCTCACACCTGAACAGCGTGAGGCCATGCGCCAGTCGCGCGGTACTGGCCGCCAGGGTCAGACGAGACCGGGCGGGGCCGGCACGGACTCAACTGCCAGGACACAGAGGGTAGTAATCCAGAGACAGTAGACGGACTCAACCGCACAGAGGCAAATAACTATCGGATAACATGTTCAAAAGATACGGACACGACATACGCATCGCATTTGAGTCTATTATGGCCAATAAACTCAAGTCGATTCTGACCGCACTCGGGATCATTTTCGGAGTAGCAGCCGTCATCAGCATGCTGGCCATAGGCAAGGGGGCTCAGCAGGAGATACTTGACCAGATAAAGATGGTTGGGGTGAATAACATCCTGATAAGCCCTATAGTGCAGGAAAAGGATGCATCTTCTGAAGAGGGTGAAACACAGCTTAATAAATTTTCAAGGGGACTGACCCTGCTTGATGTTGATGCGATCCGCAGCACAATCCCGGCCGTAAAAAGAATCAGTCCGGAGATATCATTCAACTCCACGATCGTCCTGAGCGGCATGAGATATACCGCCAAGCTTGTGGGTGTTTCCAATGACTATTTTGATCTTTACAACCTTCCTATCTCCCAGGGAGTATTCTTTAATGACTACCAGGAGGAATACGGTATACAGGTTTGTATAATCGGCGGTAACATCAGAGCAAAATTCTTCAGCCAGGTCGATCCGATAGGTCAGTACCTTAAGTTTGACAATGTATGGCTGAAGGTGATAGGTGTTCTTGAAAAGACAAACGTCTCGCTGACCGGTTTCGAGGATCAGGGCGTAAACGTCTACAATGACAATGTCTACATACCCATCAAGACTATGCTGATGAGGTACCAGAACCGCGCACTTGTCAATACCAAGCTGGCCACCGAGGCAACTTCGATCCAGGTCATGGGAGGTGGCATGAGGGTGTCAAGGGTGGTTGCAAGCAGCAGCAGCGCAACAACAAGTGAGACCAACTACAATCAGCTTGACAAGATCGTGGTTCAGGTCCAGGAAACGGAACAGCT
>CAZHAI010000156.1:4468-5565 GCA_964530645.1 uncultured Rikenella sp.
CCTGCCAAAAGGGCATCAGAAAGAGACCCGATTGAATCACTTCGCTATGAATAACATAATATTATGAAAAGGATAAAAGCACTCTCCTTAACTGTTCTGGTTGCAACCCTGCTTACTCTGCCGGCAATTCCGCAGGAGATCAAGCGTCTCACGCTGGATGAGGTGGTTCAGCTTGCCTCGGAACAGTCGCCCAACGCACTCATTGCCAAACACCGCTTTCGTGCCAGTTACTGGCAGTACCGCACCTTTATTGCGGAGTACCGTCCGGCGCTGACGCTGACCGGTAACCTGCCTGACTACAGCACTGCCTACAACAGGGTTTGGAACTCGAATGCTCAGCAGTGGGAATATGCATCCACCAACGTGCTTCAGACATCCGGCAACCTGTCACTGGCTCAGAATATTGGCCTGACCGGCGGATCGATTTCGCTGTTCTCCGACCTTAACTACGAAAAGAATTATGAGACTGACGGGGAAAGATACATCACATCACCGCTGAACGTAAGACTCACGCAGCCTCTCTTCCGTTACAACGAACTGAGGTGGCAGAAAAAGATTGAGCCGATGAAGTACGAGGAGGCGCGCAAGACCTACCTGAGGGACGTTGAAAATGTACACATGATGGCGGTCCAGTACTTCTTCAACCTGGCCCTTGCGCAGATAAACAGGGAAATTGCACAGACAAACATGCAGAATGCTGATACACTGTATCAGATCGCAAAAGGCCGTTATAACCTTGGCACTATAGCCGAGGATGAACTCCTGCAGATGGAGCTTTCCTATCTCAATGCCGGCACAGCAATCAATGAGTCGGAGATGAACCTGCGCGACAGGGAGCTGAAACTCAGGTCGTTTCTGGGGTTCAACCAGTCGGTTCGGCTGGAACTGCTTATCCCCGGAGAGGTTCCTGTGCTCGAAGTTGAAGTCAGTGAGGTGCTGAAGCTGGCCGAGGAAAACAACCCGGAGCTTATCGGACTTGACCGTCAACTGCTGGAGGCACAGAGTTCTGTCGCCCAGGCCAGGGCAGAGAAGGGTCTTAATGCGAATCTTTCAGCCTCGTACGGGTTGCGTGATCAGGACCCGCTGCTTGAAATGGC
>CAZHAI010000157.1:0-5528 GCA_964530645.1 uncultured Rikenella sp.
CTCTGAAGATAAACTGCTGTTCGAAGGTCTGACCTTCGATGATGTGCTGCTTCTTCCGGCCTATTCGGAGGTACTGCCGCGCGATGTAGACCTGAGGACGAAGTTCACCAGGAACATCATAATCAATACACCGATAGTATCGGCTGCCATGGATACCGTGACTGATGCCGAGCTCGCTATTGCAATCGCCCGTGAAGGGGGTATTGGCGTGATTCACAAGAACATGTCGGTTGGTCAGCAGGCTGCGCAGGTACGCAAAGTCAAGCGCGCCGAGAGCGTCATGATTTTTGATCCCGTCACAATTGCCGATAACGCCACAGTGGCTGATGCCCTGGCCCTGATGAAGGAATTCAGGATAGGCGGCATACCGGTGATCAATGACGAGGGAGCCCTTGTCGGTATTGTAACCAACAGGGACCTGCGTTTTGAGACTGACTACTCAAGGCGCATAAGTGAGATCATGACCCCGCAGTCAAAGCTAATCACTCTCAGTCATTCGACTGACCTCGCAGCCGCAGCTGAGATACTTCAGATTCATAAGATCGAGAAGCTGCCAATAGTTGATGAAAAGGGAAGGCTCAAGGGGCTGGTCACATACAAGGACATAACGAAAGCTAAGGACAGGCCCAATGCGTGCAAGGATGAGAAGGGACGGCTCAGGGTTGCCGCCGCGGTAGGGATAGCGCCAAACACCCTCTCGAGGGTGGAGGCTCTTGTCGGTGCCGGTGTTGACGCCATTGCAATCGACACTGCACACGGACACACCAAAAGTGTTATTGAGATTCTGAGGGAAATCAAAAAGATATTCCCCGGAACAGAGATAGTAGTTGGCAACATTGGAACTGCTGAGGCTGCAAAGAAACTGGTTGAGGAGGGTGCAGATGCCGTAAAGGTTGGAATAGGTCCCGGATCGATCTGCACCACAAGAGTTGTTGCAGGTGTTGGTGTGCCGCAGCTGTCTGCCATATACAATGTAGCCCGCGCTGTTGAAGGAAGCGGTGTACCGGTAATCGCTGACGGCGGCATCCGTTATTCCGGTGACATCGTGAAGGCGATTGCTGCAGGAGCTGACTGTGTCATGGCCGGATCACTTTTTGCCGGAGTGGAAGAATCACCCGGTGAGACAATTATCTATAACGGCAGGAAATTCAAGACATACCGCGGTATGGGTTCAGTGGAGGCCATGCAGATGGGATCGAAAGACAGGTACTTCCAGGATATGGAGGATGACATCCATAAACTGGTTCCGGAAGGGATCACGGCACGTGTGCCTTACAAGGGCACCCTTGGCGAGGTGGTCTACCAGTTCCTCGGCGGTCTTCGGTCAGGAATGGGATACTGCGGAGCGCCTGACATACCTACGCTGAAAAAGGAAGGACGCTTTGTCAGGGTAACCAGTGCCGGCGTCGTTGAGAGCCATCCGCACGATGTGACAATCACCCGTGAGGCACCAAACTACAGCAGGAAGGTCAACGAATACTGAATATGACCAGACTCCTGATACCGATAATATTTCTTCTTGCAGTGGCTTGCCGTGATACAGGCAGCGATACGACACGTCAGGCGGCTGCGCGTGCGGGCGACAGGGTTCTTTACCTGGACCAGATACCCACAGGGCTTGTTGTTGAGGGAATGAGCCAGTCTGACAGTATCTCGGCGGTGCAGAGTTACATACGCCAGTGGTCACGCAAGGAACTGCTGGCATTGAGGGCAGAAGAGAATCTGACTCCGGAGTACAAAACAGAGGTGAACAGGCAGCTCAATGAGATGAGGAACAACCTCCTGATCTACCAGTACCAGCAGCAGATGATAATCCAGAAGATGGACACAACCGTGTCAGGCAGCGAGTTGCAGGATTACTATGTGAGCAACCTGAGCACATTCACACTGACAACGAACATTGTGAGGGCACTCTATATAAGGGTGCCGGCCGGAATGTCAGACCTGGATAAAATAAGAAAACTGTACAGGTCGCAGGAACCAGACGATATGAGTGAGCTGGAGGACCTTTGCACTCAGAATGGCCTTCGGTATGACGACTACAACGATGAATGGATTTCGTTCACCCAGCTTCTGCTTGAGGTACCGCTCGAGTCTGACGACCAGGAGCAATGGCTGCAGAGGAACAGTGCAGTAGAACTCAGGGACGACCGGTACTCCTACTTCGTTGCAATAAGGGAATACAGGCTGAGGAACAGCGTGGCCCCGTTCGAGTATATAAGGGGGCAGGTCAGAACTATCATTCTGAATAATCGCAGGAATGACTTCCTGCAGAAACTTGAAGACGGAATTTACAACGAGGCTGTCAGCAACAACACACTGAAGCTTTACTAGAAGACATTGAAAAGGATGAAAAGAAATATTATCGTTTTATTTGTGCTGGCGATATTCGCGGGACAAAGTGCAGCAGGCCAGCAGATTGTTGAATCGGTTGTCGCAGTAGTGGGCAATGAGGTCGTTTATCTCTCGGAGATCGAAGGACAGGTGGTACAGCTTAAAGCCGAACGTGACCCCACCCCTGTTGAACAGCTCAGATGCCGCATCTACGAGGATCAGCTGATACAGAAGCTCTTTCTTGACCAGGCCAGGATTGACTCCATAGAGGTATCATCAGAGTCCGTTGAGTCTGATCTCAACAGCAGGCTGACTGAATATATAAGGCGGGCCGGTTCGGAGCAGGCCCTGGAGTCATACTTCAACAAGAGCATGACTGAGATCAGGAAGGATCTTCGGGAGATGCTGACAAACCAGTATATCGTACAGGAGACACAGGGGACCATCGCCCAGAACATCACAGTCACACCTGACGAGGTCAAAAAGTATTTCAACACCATACCACGAGACTCATTGCCGCTAATGCCCAGGAAGGTGCAACTGAGCATCATTTCAGTGGAACCGCCTGACATGGAGGCCAGCAAGGCTGAGGTAAGGCAGAGGCTTCTCGATCTGCGCAGCCGCATCATAAACGGTGAGAGTTTCAGCACTCTCGCCATTCTTTACTCAGAGGATCCCGGGTCCGCGCCCAAGGGTGGTGAACTGGGATTCAACACAAGGGGTGAGCTTGCCAAACCCTATGCCGAAGCTGCGTGGAGCCTTAAGCAGGGAGTTGTCTCAAAGATCGTTGAGTCTGAGTTCGGTTTCCATATAATTCAGCTCATTGACAGAAAGGGAGACATGGTTAACTCCCGTCACATCCTTATGAAACCGAAGCTGTCCGCTGATCAGACTGAATGGGCAATACTCAAGCTTGACAGCATTGCAACCCTGGTACGTACTGACAGTCTTACATTTAACCAGGCGGCAATGAGGTTTTCCTCTGACAAGGCTACCCGGGCCAACGGAGGCAAGATGGTAAGTGAGAATCCATCTGAAAGGGTTAACTGGATGACTCTTGACGAACTTTCAAGGGAGGTCAACCTCGTAGTGCGTAACATGAAGCTTGGAGAGATTTCCGAACCGTTTCGCACGACGGATGCCAAGGGTAACAGCATCTACTGCATCATTAAGCTTGATGCCGAGGTCCCGGCTCACAGCGTTAACATGCAGGATGATTACAACTTTCTTGCTGAGGCAGCCCTGAGGAACAAGCAAACACAGGTGTACGAGGATTGGATCAGGGAAAAGATCAAAAGAACCTACATCCGTGTCAGCGAAGACTTCCGGGGATGCCAGTTCCATTATTCCGGATGGTTCGAATAAGCTCCATACCGCGTGAAGCTTATACCTCGCAGAGCGCTGCGCGCTTCTTTCTGCCTCTGATCTTCCTGTTGATCACCTGCAACCTGCAGGCCCAGGATGACCCGGGACGCAGAAGGGTTGAGATACTTCATTCCGACTCGATGAAGTATGAACGCGTTGACGGCATGACCCGGAACAGGCTTAACGGCAACGTCAGGCTGATGCACAATGACCTCTACATGAACTGTGACAGTGCCTGGTATTTTATCGAGACCAATGTGGTACTTGCTTATAACAACATCCATATCTGGCAGGGTGATACAATTCACATCCGCGGGCAGTATCTCTCATATAACGGAGACACCCGAAAGGCTGTAATCACTGACAGTGTGGTGCTCTCCGACAAGGAGATGCAACTCTTTACCGATGAGATTGACTATGATGTAAACACCCAGGTAGCAAACTACGACACAGGAGGGAGAATTCTGAGCGGCGACAACACTCTTACAAGCATCGTGGGCATCTATTACTCAGACAGGAAGATGCTCCATTTTCGCGACAGCGTCAGGATTGTCAACCCGGATTATGTGATGACGGCTGATACAATGAGGTATGACACAAACAGGGAGATCGTCTGGTTTGCCGGACCGACAGAGGCAGTTGGTGACAGCATCTATTTATACTGTGAGAACGGCTGGAGTGACACCCGCAATGATGTCTCGCAACTAATGAAGGATGCTATTCTTGACAACCGGGAGCAGAGAATCACCGGCGACACACTCTGGTATGATGAGAAGAGCGGCAAGGGCGAGGCATTCGGGCATGTGACAATTACTGACACAACTGACAACATCACGGGTGGTGGCAGTTATGCGTGGTATGAAAAGCGCCCCGAACGGTTACTTTTTACAGGCACACCATGGTTTTCAATGTTTACTGATGATGACACACTTACCCTGAGAGCGGACACCCTGAGAGCAATACCTGTTGAAGATACCGCCGGTGTCAGCCACAGGCTGCTGAAGGCCTATCACCGCTGCACGATCTTCAGTCGTGAAATGCAGGGCAAATGCGACTCTCTTGCTTATTCCTTCCTCGACTCGGTAATCAGGCTGTATGACGATCCTATTGTATGGTCGAGGGAGAACCAGATGACAGCTGACTCAATTGCACTGTTCACGGTGAACAGCAAGGCTGACCGTATGGAAATGTACAACAGGGCCTTCGTTGTCAGCGAGGTTGATACAGCAAGGTATGACCAGATCAGCGGGAAGAATCTCTCAGGCTATTTTGTTGACAACAAGCTGCACAGGATAAAGGTCACGGGAAACGGTGAGGCAATTTATTACGTTGTTGACGG
Organism: uncultured Rikenella sp.; assembly: GCA_964530645.1. Lineage (GTDB taxonomy): Bacteria > Bacteroidota > Bacteroidia > Bacteroidales > VadinHA17 > SR-FBR-E99. Next base: position 5,039 of record CAZHAI010000157.1, read on the forward strand.
CAACGAGCTTGTGGGAGTGAACCGGGCCCGGAGTTCCACAATCGAAATCTTTTTCGAAGAGAGCAAGATTGTGGAGATTTACCAGAATCAGAGTCCTGACGGTACCCTCAGTCCGCCGCTGAAGATACCTGACAGTGAGATGAGGCTTGAGGGATACAGATGGCATCCCGATTTGCGACCTGACCGGAATAGCATGAAGATAGATGAAATACTTCCGCCTCTGCCGGAGGCGGCTCCTGATGATGTTCCGGAACCCATAAAAACAGAAGTGCCTGAAGTTGTCATTAAATGACCCCATCAGACACCAGGTTCTTATTGCAATTAAATGCTAGTATTCGTCTTCGTTAAAGAAGAAGTCGTCCTTTGAGGGGTAGTCAGGCCAGATATCCTCTATACTTTCATAGATATCTCCCTCATCCTCAATCTCCTGCAGGTTTTCTATGACTTCCATAGGGGCACCTGACCTTATCGCGTAGTCAATGAGCTCGTC
>CAZHAI010000158.1:0-5526 GCA_964530645.1 uncultured Rikenella sp.
TGGCTGGAACAGGAGCCTCAAAAGACGGGGTAGCGGAGTAGACAGGGATGTAGCTTGTAAATACAATGTCCAGCCCGTTCTCATCCGTCTGCGTTGCGGCCGCCATGTACTCGAGTCCGTTGTGGTGGCTGAAGAACCTGAGAGGTCCGAACTCGTTGCCCGTGGAGTTGAAAACCGAGGTAAGGCTTTCAAGAAACGGATCGGATTTCATATCGGAATCAAGCTGAAAATATCCGGTGGTCTGTCCGAACATATAGGCTACAATTCCGCTGACAAGATCAAATTCTCCGCCGGAACTGTTCCTGTTTGAGGAGAAAACTACCTGCCTTAATGAATTGATGCGGGCAGCCTCAATATCCATGTTGTAGTCGTCAAACTGTGTATTGAGACCGTCAAGCGCGATTACCGAGTCAGGAAAAATGCCCAGTTCATAGTTGATTTTCAGCGGTTCCTCACGGCAACCCGTGAAAGCTGCCACAATGAAAAAGACTGTAGATAAATAGATTAACCTTCTGTTCGCCATAACAGTCGTTTATAAGATAACGGAGGCCATGATTGTTTAATATCAGGCTGCAAAAATAAAAACCGGGCCGCGGGGCCCGGTTTTCAGAAGGTAGAATTCAGGTTAATTCTAGGGTAATATTTGGTTTAAGGGTAAGCTTCTGATTCAATTGTAAGATGAGATCCGGCTTACGAAGGTTGCGTCACAAATGAAATTATTTTACAAAGTCCTGTTTATCATGTTTATAAAATCAACCTGCTGTTGATAATTGACAACATGAGGGCGTTGACCGAGCCATTAATGTATTACATTTGCACAATATTTTCAGGGGAGATGGAAGAAGAGAGATACGGTTTTGTACATGACAGTGAGGTGGAAGAGGTGATTCTCCGGTTTGAAAGAATGCGGAAGAATAAGGAGACCTGTTATTTCGACGTCATTGAGTTTGAGACCATTATAGATTATTACCTGGAGGGGAACAATCCGGTTCATGCCTTCGAGGCTACATCACTTGCCTGCGAACTGCATCCCAATTCGGTTCCGATCCTCATCAGGAAAGCACGGGTTCTGCTTGAAAAAGGAAGAGCGACAGAAGCACTTTCAATATCCAAGAAGCTTGAGAACATCGAACCGGGGAACTGTGACATATACCTGTGCAAGGCGACAGCCCTTGCCATGATTGGTGACATCAGCGGCGCCCGCCGTGTTTTCGACCTGGCACTCGAAACCGATTCGGAAGACCAGGAGACAATCCTGTACAGCATCACATCAGTGCTGCAGAATCTGAATTTCCATGAGGAGATGATTCCTTACCTCCACAGGCTGGCCGACCTTGAGCCCGATTTCCAGGCTCACCTTTATGACCTCGCTTATGCTTATGACAAGAAGGGTGATCTTAAGACCAGCATCAGGTACTATACGATGTACCTCGAGGAAGATCCTTACTCCGACAGCGCCTGGTATAATTTGGGCATAATTTACAACAAGACAGGTGATTACGGGAAAGCTATCGAAGCATATGACTTCGCGCTGGCACTGAACCCTGAAAACACCTTTGCCCTGTTCAACAAGGCCAATATCCTTAGTAACCTCGAGAAGTACAGCGAAGCTATGGATGTTTACCGCGCTTTTGTTGAGGAGGAGCCTGACAGCCTGGAAGGACTTACATACCTTGCCGAATGCTATGACAAGACAGGTGATGAGGTGATGGCACGAAAGTACTACACCGAAGCAATCGACATCACCCCGGATTTCCCGGATCCCTGGTACGGTCTCGGACTGCTCTCCCTGACCCGGAACAGGCCGGCAGAGAGCATCAGCCCGCTGAAGAAGGCAATAGAGCTCGATCACGAGAACCCTGACTACTGGTTCTCACTGGGCAAGGCCCACATTATGCTTGGCAACATCAAGGAGGCCGTCAGGTGCTGGGTTGAAGCAATTATGCTTGACGGCTACTACGACGAGGCATGGATCGAAATAGGCATCGTTGTCATGATGACCGGGACATATAAGGCTGCAATACGGATACTAAGGAATGCCGCAAAAGTCAGCGGAGACCTGCCCGGAACATATTTCCTGCTGGCTTCCTCATACCTTCACGCAGGAAACCTTACCGAGGCTGCCCGTAACCTCATTAAGGCCGTCAGGCTCGATAATGAGGTTCTCGAGGAATATTCCGTTCTGCTGCCTGAGGAGAAGCTGACAAACGCAATGAGACGACTGTTCCGGAAAACAAATTAAGATATGAAAGAAGCCCGAAAACTGCTGACGCATATTCCAGCGAGGCCTGCAAAGCCCAGGAAAGAAGGACTCACAATGGTAATGGATAAGGGTCTGAGTATCAGGGAGGCTGAAGACTTCGCCGCGGTGGGCAGCGAATATGTCGACTTCGTAAAGCTGGGATTCGGAACCTCAGTGATCACCCCGGGAGTTGATAAAAAAATCAGGATTTATCACGAGGCAGGAATGACCGTCTACCTTGGCGGAACACTCTTCGAGGCGTTCATAATCAGGGGCCTCTATAAGGAATACGTCGAACTGCTTAAAGAGTCGGGTATCAGGATGGTTGAGATCTCTGACGGGTCATACGAGTTCGAGCACAGCGACAAGCTTGAGTATATCAGGAAACTGTCCAAAGAGTTCACAGTCATCTCCGAAGTAGGATCGAAGAAGAAAAACATTATCTACACCCCCGACCAGTGGGTTGAGATGATGAAGGCCGAACTGGAAGCCGGGTCTGTGAAAGTCATCGCCGAAGCCCGCGAATCCGGAACAATAGGGATTTATAACGATGACGGCTCGGTGAACCTGGGGCTTATCAAGGCCATTTCAAAAGAGATAGGCTTCGAGAATGTGCTCTGGGAAGCCCCACTCAAGCAGCAGCAGGCATGGTTCATCACTAACTTTGGAGCTAATGTTAACCTCGGGAATATTGCTCCCAATGAGATCATAGCACTTGAATCGCTGAGGCTGGGTCTGAGAAGCGACACCTTCTTCAGCTTCCTCCCCGAAGAAATGAGATGAAACTCTACGGAATTATAGGATTTCCGCTCGGACACTCATTCTCTCAGAAACATTTCACCGAAAAATTTGAAAGGGAGAATATCCCTGATCATTCATACCGCAAGTTCGAATTGCCTGATATTGGCATGCTACCGGGTCTGCTAGAGAGAGAGCCCGACCTATGCGGATTTAATGTCACAATTCCCTGGAAGGTGAAGGTAATGGATTACCTTGACGAAGTGGATGACATCGCTTCCGAGATAGGGGCTGTGAACACTGTGAAGGTTACCCGCCGCGACGGGAAACCGTGGTTGAAAGGCTACAACACGGACGCTCCCGCTTTCAGGGAGTCCCTCCTCGAAAACCTTGTCACCCTCCCTGAGACAGCCCTTGTGCTGGGTACAGGAGGCGCTGCTAAAAGTGTTATCCATACGCTCATAGACCTGAATATCATTGCGATACCGGTATCACGGCACGCCGTGAGGGGCGGATTCACATATGATGAGCTGCCGTGTGAGGTGATCAGTGAGGCGGGGGTGATTGTCAACACAACCCCCCTGGGGATGGCACCGGCAACAGACACCCTGCCGCCGGTTGATTACAGTTGCCTGAGAGAAGGGCAGTTGCTTTTCGACCTGGTTTACAATCCTCCCGTGACGGCATTCCTCGAAAAGGGAGAAGCACAGGGATGCTTTACAGTGAATGGGGAGGAGATGTTCCTGATACAGGCCGGACTGGCGTGGGATATATGGAATGAGAAGGAATGACGGATACTGCCGGTGATCAGGCGACAGGGTGAATACGGCTTATAACCCTTCTTCCATGATTCATCAGCACTGCCGGATCCCGGATAGCTTCTGCCAACAATTTCTGACTGTTATAACAGCTCAAAAATCTCTTTTGGATATTCAATTTCCGTCAGGGACAGGCCGTGCGCCGGGGCCGACTGTCCGGCCAGTCCGCGGTCCTTTCCATGCAGTATTGCCTCAAAATCAGACAGTAACAGCTTTCCCCGCCCTGCGGGAATAAGAGTGCCCACTATAGCCCTTACCATGTTCCTGAGGAAGCGGTCAGCCGTGACCGTGAAGATCAGTTTTCCGGGCTCCTCATGCCAGTTGGCATGGGTGACACGGCAGATGTTTGTTTTGTTCCCGCCGTGAAGCCGGCTGAAGCTGGTGAAATCGTTGTGCGTAAGCAGTATGGCAGCTGCCTCGTTCATTATTTGCATGTCCAGCTGCCAGTAGAGCAGCCAGGCAGTGTCGGCAACAAACGGATCCTTCTCCCTGGTGATCGTGTATGTGTAAGTCCGTGAGGTGGCGTCAAACCTTGCATTGGCTTCCGGCCTGACCTTCAGTATCTTCTTGATTGCTATGTCGTCGGGAAGCAGACCGTTCAGATTGTACAGGAATTGGCCGTCGCCGTCCAGATCGTTTCGTGAGGCATCAAAATGTGCACAGAAGAATGAGGCATGCACACCCGTATCTGTCCGTCCCGCTCCGGTTACCTGTATCTGAGCTGCCAGGACGGTGCTCAGCGCCTTCGTAAGGACGCCCTGGACTGTATGCTTGCCTGGCTGAATCTGCCAGCCGTTGTATGCGGTGCCGCGGAAAGAGAGGAAAATGAAGTATCGTGTCATCTTTGTGCGAAAATGTAAAGATAGCTAAAGAACATTGCCTGTACGATTCAATTTGACTAAATTGCGCTGATCATTAAACAGTGAACAGATGAGCGAACCGGAACTTAAAAGAGGCTTTGCCAGTGACAACAATTCAGGGGTCCACCCGGCGGTTATGAAGGAACTTCTTCGCGTCAACAGGGGACATGTGGTCGGGTACGGCGATGATCCATTCACCGAAAGAGCCAGGGAACTGATCAAAAAGGAGCTTGGAGATGAAGCGGAAGTCTTTTTTGTGTTCACCGGAACAGGCGCCAATGTGCTTGGTCTCTCGGGAGTCATGAAGTCATGGAACTCAGTTCTTACAGCGCATACAGCTCATATTGAGACCGATGAGTGTGGCGCTCCGGAAAAATTTGCTGGATGCAAGGTGCTCAGTGTGGATACACCGGACGGTAAGATCACGCCGGAGATGCTCACCAGGCATATGCACGGATTCGACTTCGAGCACCACAGCCAGCCAAAAGTGATTTCGATATCACAGGCTACGGAAATGGGTACTGTTTATACTCCCGAAGAGGTGAAGACACTTGCGGCCTATGCCCATAAGCACAAAATGCTACTGCACATGGACGGTGCGAGGATTGCCAATGCCGCAGTCACACTGGGAGTGCCATTCCGGGCCTTTACCACCGACGCAGGAGTGGATATCCTTTCATTTGGCGGTACCAAGAACGGGATGATGTACGGCGAGGCTGTCTGCTTCCTCAGGCCGGGACTTTCTGATGGTTTCAAGTACCTGCGCAAGCAGGGGATGCAACTTGCGTCGAAGATGCGCTTCATCGCTGCTCAGTACATTGCTTACCTCTCCGGCGGCCTGTGGAAGGAGTGTGCAGAGCATTCAAAC
>CAZHAI010000159.1:0-5515 GCA_964530645.1 uncultured Rikenella sp.
CCCTTGCGCACGTTTGGCGACATGCCAATTGAGTGAAGCACAAAGTCGATCTTCCCTTCAAAGATCTCCATCGACCTGTTGAAAAGTACCTCCAGGTCCTTCATGCTTGTGGCATCAGCGGTAATGACCTCGCTTCCCGTCTTTTCAGCCAGCTCGCCGATTGTACCCATGCGGATCGCCACAGGGGCGTTGGTAAGAACCAGGCGTGCGCCCTGGGCATGGGCCTTTTCTGCCACGTGCCATGCAATTGATTTGTCGTTCAGGGCTCCGAAAACAATCCCCTTTTTGCCCTCCAATAGATTCGTGATCATAATGCCTATATTTCCGTTAGTTACAGTTGGAATCTCAGTCGCCTTTCAGCAGCTCGCGGGCGTTCCGAATGGCAGCCTCGGTAATTGTGCTTCCGCTGAGCAGCCTGGCTACCTCCTTCACCCGTTCATCGTCGTTTAACAACCTGACACGGGTTATTGTTGAGTGATCATTCTCTTCCTTATAAACATGATAATGCATTCCACCCCTGGATGCGACCTGCGGAAGGTGGGTAATATTTATCACCTGCATGCTCTTACCCATGTCTGAAAGGATGGTTCCGACCATCGATGCAACCTCACCCGAGACCCCTGAATCGATCTCGTCAAATATTATTGCCGGCAGCCCGGAGCTGCTTGCAAGCACTGACTTCAGGCAGAGCATCACCCTTGAGAGTTCGCCGCCAGAAGCACACCTGGCCAGTTCCTCGGGTTCAACCTGCCTGTTGGCGCTGAAGAGGAACCCAACCTCATCCATGCCCGACGATCCAGGTGAGGCCAGGGCCCGTACACGGGTTTCAAAACGTGCATGAGGCATACCGAGTTTCTTAAGATTCGCTGCTATCTGCCCGGAAAGCGGAGCTGCTGCCTTGCTCCTGGCCTCCGACAGCCTGGCTGCAATCGTTTTTACCTCCTTTAAGGCGGCATCACTCTTTTTCTTCAGCTCCCCGAGCCTCTCATCAGCGTCATCCGTTGCAGCAACAGCCTCCTCCACCCTTTTCTGCACAGCAAGCAGCTCATCAATATCCCTGCACCTGTGCTTCTGCATCAGTGAATATATTGCATCGAGCCTCTGTGTGACATAATCAAGCCTGCCGGGGTCAGCCGAGGCCTTGTCGTTGAGCTTTTCTGCCTCAAATGAGATATCATTCAGGTCGATCAGCTGTGTCTCGAGTCTTTTTTCCAGTTCAGCCGCTTCAGGCAGCCACCCTGCAATCCGGGAGAGGCTGAGGCGCGCCGCACGTAGCAGGGAAAGGGCAGCAACATTCTCTCCTCCAAGGGCTTCAGTCACAGCAGCAAGTGCCTCCTTTATCACGGATGCATTGGTGAGCATCTCCTGCTCCTTCTCGAGTGCCTCCTGCTCCCCGGAAACCAGACCCACCGCCCTGAACTCCTCGAGCTGATGTGAGTAGTAATCATTATCCGCCTTTGCCCTACCGAGATCAAGCGCTGCAGCATCATACTCCTTCCTGGCTGCCAGGTGCCTGCCCCATGCCCTTGAATACTCGCCTGCAAGGCTTGTTGTTCCGGCATAAGCGTCAATAACCCGCATCTGGAAGGTGTTGCTGCCGAGAAGCAGCGTCTCATGCTGTGAGTGCACGTCGATGAGCCTGCCGCCAAGTTCCTTCATGACAGCCAGATTCACCGGAGTGTCATTGAGGAATGCCCTTGACTTGCCCGAAGGGGTTATCTCCCGCCTCAGAATTGCCTCATCATCATAGTCGACCCCGTTTGCGTCGAACAGCTCCCTGAGGTCGTAGCCCCTGATGTTGAACTCTGCCTCAACTATGCACTTCTCATCCTGGCTGAGCAATACCGAGGTATCTGCCCGTTCACCGAGCACAAGTCCCAGTGCACCAAGAAGTATGGACTTGCCGGCACCGGTTTCACCGGTAATGATTGTGAATCCTTCACCAAAGCCCATGTCCAGCTCTTTGATGATGGCATAGTTCCTAACTGTCAGTCTCCGGAGCATTCTCGGTCAGCTATCAGGTGGAAGAGAGTATCTTCTGATATTTGGTCTCGTTGGCAGGGTCAATCTCAGTCAGTATCTGCACAACCCTGTTCTTCTCCTCGGGGAAGCCCTGGGAAAAGATATTTACAATCTCGTCAGCCTTGGCATCAAGCACAACCGTCATCAGATACATGAACGGATCCGGTCTGCGCCGGTAAACCTCCTGGAGACGTCTGAGACTTTCATAGATCTCCGTCCTTGCCTGCGTCATGTCAGACTCCATCCGGTCAAGACCCTTCAGATGATAGAGGTAAAGAAACTGTCTCACACCCGAATACTCACTGTCAAGGATATTTTTCACAAGCCAGTAACGATTCCTGTTCCTTGAGCCGTCATACGGTTTCCAGCCCTGTTCCGGAGCGTTCTGGGCATTTGTAACAATCTTTTCGGCCACCTGGAAATAGGGTGTGCCGCCTCCCTGCGAATAGGTATCAAAATCCATCCCGATCAGAAGGTAGGCATAGTAGGCCAGCACCGATACAAGATTGCTTGTGTGGCTGTTAGGATTGAACTCAAGCGACTGGAATTCGACATACCTGAATTGCAGGTTATTGTCGATGAAATTGAGAACCGTTGATTCGTACGTGGTGTTGTATACCGGCCTGCTTAGCTGTACCTGGATGGTTCCGCGGAACTCATCTGCGGAGAGCTGCTCGTCGAGATTGATCAGCAGGTTGCACTCTATCCTCTCAGAGAAGCTGAAAAGATTGTCAGTCCAGACCATGCTGTTCATGAACTCGTAGATGTCACGCTGCATGTTCTGAAATATCTCCCTGTTCGATCCCTGTATCTTCTGGGCCGAAACCTGCACGTTGCAGTAAAGCTCCTGTGATGCGGCGCTGCCGGTGGCCAGTACAACCAGGACTGAAGCTATGAAGAGCCTGATTTGAGTCAGTTGTTTCATCGGCGATCAGCGGGTCAGTGAGATGATTTTCTTCAATATATCGAAGGCAACCTCGTCCTTCGATTTCAGCTCAAATTTATCAATATTATTGTTACTGTCAATTATGGTGATGCGGTTGGTGTCATGGCCGAAGCCTGCTCCATCGTCCCTGAGTGAGTTGAGTATTATAATGTCGAGGTTCTTCCTCTTCCTCTTACCCTTTGCATTTTCCACTTCATTGTCGGTCTCCAGTGCGAAGCCGGCAAGGAACTGCCCTTTTTTCTTGATTTTCCCGAGTGAGGCCGCGATATCCTCCGTAGGCCTGAGCCTGATGACCATATCACTATCGCCCCTCTTCACTTTGGCCGTGTGAGTTTTCTCCGGGGTGAAGTCAGCCACTGCAGCAGCAAGTATTGCAATGTCGCAGTCGCGAAAGGCTTCGAGGGATGCATCCTTCATCTCTGCCGCCGTTTTCACCGGGACTGTCACAACGGCCTTATTAGATGGCCTGAGGCTCACAGGACCGAGCACGAGGGTCACCTCTGCGCCAAGCCTGGCAGCCTCATCGGCAAGGGCGATGCCCATGCGTCCGGACGAATAGTTGCTGATGTAACGAACCGGGTCAATGGGTTCGACAGTAGGTCCCGCATTGATAAAGACGCGCCTGCCCTGCAGCGGCAGTTCAGTTATTTTTTTTTTTGAGAGGAACTCCCTGATCTCCCTCACTATCACCTCCGGCTCGGCCATGCGCCCCTTGCCCTCAAGTCCGCTTGCAAGCTCGCCGGTGTCAGGTTCGATTATATGGCAGCCAAACGACTTCAGCCTCGCGATGTTGGCTGCAGTTGCAGGGTGAGCCAGCATGTCAAGATCCATGGCCGGGGCCAGAAAAACCGGGCAACGTGCTGACAGATAAGTAGTAAGAAGGAGATTGTCGGCAATACCGGTTGCCATCTTGCCCATTGTGTTGGCCGTGGCCGGGGCAATGAGGAACAGGTCTGCCCACATGCCCAGGTCAATGTGGCTGTTCCAGCGCCCGTCTTCAGGGTCGAAGAAATCAACGAGGACAGGATTCCTGGAGAGGGTGGCCATCGTGAGCGGGGTGATGAACTCTTTCGCAAGCGGTGTCATCACCACCTTAACCTCAGCCCCTTCCTTAACAAGCAACCGGATGATAGTGGCTGACTTGTAGGCAGCTATACCTCCGGTGACTCCAAGCAGTATTTTCCTGCCTTTCAGCATGTTGTGATATTACTTTTTCTGCTTCTGCTCCTTGTCCGGATTGCGGTAGTAAATCTTGCCATCTTCAAATTCGGCAAGTGATATGAGTGTAGGCTTTGGAAGCCTTTCGTAGAACTTGGAGATTTCAATCTGCTCCCTGTTCTCGAACACCTCTTCGAGATTGTCATTGAATGAAGCGAACTCTTCCAGCTTGGAATTCAGTTCCTGCTTCATCTCAACGCTAATCTGGTTTGCCCTCCTGGTGCATATGATGACGCTTTCGTAAATATTTCCGGTTTCAGCGTCAAAATTGTCTATGTTCCTTGTGATTGTCGTGTAGGAGGCTGATGTCTTTTTGTAATCCATATCGGTGTTGCTAATTCAATTTATTTCGGTTTGTTTCACGGCAGTATCAACCTTCAGATACTTCGCCGTGCTTTCGAAGATCCTGGCCACATCTTTTGAGAACTTGCTCTGCGGGAACTCTTCTATAAACGAATAGTACTCGTCGAGCGCGGTCTGATAACGTTCAACTTTCTTGTCTGGTATGCTCCTGACTGCAAACATGTACAGAGCGTCCAGCTTGAGGAACATAAGCTCCTCGCGGTATTTGGTATCGGGATACTCCTTCAGGCTGTTCGCAAGTGATACTGTTGCAGCCCTGTATTCCTTGAGGTCATAATATAACCTGGCACTGAGGTAGGATTTCTCCACAAGCTTCTCCTGCAGTTCCAGGACCCTGGCCTTGCAGTCATCAGTCCTGGTGCTGGTGGGATACCTCTGCATAAAGATCGTGAAGCTCTCAATAGCCTTCCTTGTATTGGTCTGGTCAAGCTCAGGCCTTGGACTCTGGTAATAATCGCAAAGTGCTGAAAGATAGTGCGCCTCTTCTGCATTATTGCTTCCGGGATATGTGTCAGCGAAATTCTGATAGTATGTACCTGCCATCATATAGTCACGGATCTTGAAATGGGCCTGGGCATTTATCCAGTTGAGCTGCTCGGCATCGTCCGTTGCCCTGTATCTCGGAAGGATCTGGGAAAGAAGCTCTATCGACTTCATGTACTTGCCATCATCATAATACTCAAAGACCTTCTCCTTCTTGAGCTCGTTGTCGGTGCTCTTGAGAAGCTTTTCATACTCACCGCACGATGATACGATGAGCGCAAGCACTAAGAATGTTATCGGTCTGATCCTCATACCCGGAAATGTTGCGCAAAATTACTATTTTTTTTGATTAGTCGGTTCATTAAGACACAAAAGTGCACCGATTAAGCACACGAAGTAGTTAAGGCAGTGTTAAAACATCAGAACAAATAGGTATAAATAGGTACTTTGCCGGAGTAATGTTTTTAATAATTTTGCGGGCAT
>CAZHAI010000160.1:0-5513 GCA_964530645.1 uncultured Rikenella sp.
CTGCCGCAGGAGATCCTGGCTGACGCTGCTACCAGGGCAGGAGAGGGGAATGTTGATTTCGACAGAAACCTCAGAGAGATTGCCCGTGACAAGCGATACTGGGAAAAGAAGCGTGAAGCGGTCCACCGCCATGAGAAGAGACTTGAGGAACTGATAGCATCCTACGAAAGCCAGATTGGCGATATCAAGACCCAGAAGAAGGAGATCATCGGTCAGGCAAAGAATAAGGCCGAGGAGATGCTTCGCGACACAAACAGGATGATTGAGAACACAATCCGCACTATCCGTGAAGCCCAGGCAGAGAAGGAAAAGACAAGGGAGGTACGTGAGGAACTGGACTCATTCCGCGATCATCTGGAGAAGGAGGAGAAGCAGCCCGAGGTAACTGTGCCTCATCAACCGGCAGCCGGAACGCCTGCCGCCAGTATTGTCAAAAGGATCGCAAACAAAAAAAAGGAGACCCCTCCGCCGGTCAGAAAGAAAACAGGCCTGCCTGTAACGGGTGATTATGTCAGGATCACCGGCACGGAAACAGTCGGGCAGGTATCTGAAATACGTGGAAAAAAGCTGCAGGTTGTATCAGGCAGCCTTAAGGTGAACATCGAGATAAGTAAGACTGAGCCTGCAACACAGGCGGAGTACAGGCAGGCAACCGGAGGTAACCGGCCGCAGCAGAAGATCGACTGGTCGCTGACGGCACGGCGCAACCAGTTCAACCCGGAAATTGACGTGCGCGGCATGCGCACCGAGGAGGCTCTTCAGGTAGTTCAGGAGTTCATTGATACCGCACTGATGATCCAGTACAGGAACCTCCGTATACTGCACGGCAAGGGCAATGGCATTCTGAGGCAGATGATAAGGCAGTACCTGGAGTCAACCGGTGCAGTGAAAAGCGCCATGGATGAGCATGTTGAACGCGGCGGGGCGGGGATAACACTTGTGGAGCTGGATATCTGACCTCAGTCGCCGGTGATGCGGCGATGCTCTTATGTCAGACAGTGTTATTACAGAGCGGCGCAGCTCTTATGTACCACACTGTTATGACGGGGCGGCGCAGTTTTTAAGTCTGGCCGGGTGATGACAGACCGCCACCCAAACCTGTTTTTAAATCATTTTGCAGGCAATCCGAATTGAATAGATTTGCATAACGAAATACCTGAAACATGAAAAGAGTGACACTTCTTATTTCCGCCCTGGTTATCCTGATGGCGATTCCGGCCGCCGGGCAGACAAACGATTTTTACGATGACGCTCCCACCGTAAAACTTAAGGGAAGCACAAAGATCCTTGTCACAGGCGAGGTGCAGAAGGATGTTACAATTGATGTCACCCGCCTGCCGAAGCACAGCCTCACCGTCAAGGAGACAACCCTCACGGACGGTAAAGTTGGCTTCACCGGTGCATACCGTTATGACGGATACTCGATTTATGACATTCTGGACAGGGTGGTGCTTAAGAAAAAGAACGAAGCTGAATTCCCCCCGATAATTGACCTGTATGTCGAAATCACAAATGACAGGGGTGAGAGTGTGGTCTTCTCCTGGGGAGAGATTTATTATCCCGTTAACAGGCATCGCCTGATTATAGCCACTTCTGTGGCGAGGATTGTCCCATCGAAAGCAAAGGATCTCTGGCCGCTACCGGCTGAGACGAAGATTGTGGCAGGAAATGACCTCATAACTTCGCGCAATATCAGCAACCCGGTGAAGATCACTGTAAAGTCGCTTGACAGCAAATATCCCATCAACAAGGGCATGACTCCACTCTACTCAGAGACAATGAAGATCTGTGTCAACGGGAAGCAGCGCGCGATTCTGACAGAGCTGCCTGAAGACATGGACAGTGAGACCTATAAGACCGTTTTCTACGGTCGGGGGATGGGTATTCACGGCACCACCCCCTTCGCCGGTGGAATGGTTCATCAGTTGCTTGGAGATTATTACAGGCTCAGCCCTGTAGCCCTGCAGAAGGGGCTGGTGGTGATTGCAGGGTTGGACGGATACCGTGCAGCCTTCACTCTCAGTGAAATAGTGAATCGCAACGATCAGCAGGAGCTGCTTATAATTGACCAGGACAATTATGAAGGTGCAGGCCGCTTCTCACTTTTCCCTGCGGGCGACTTCTTCTCTGACCGCGCAATCAAGGCGGTGATGGAGATTGATATGCTTCTACCGGTTGGCGGTTCGCCATGGGCGATTGTTATTCATGGCGGCGCCGGCACAATCACAAGGGCGCGGATGACCCCTGAGGCAGATTCAGCATACAGGAATATGCTTCAGTCTGTTATTGACAGCGGCGCCGCCGTGCTGAGCGCCGGCGGCTCGGCCCTCGACGCCGTCGAGCGTGCCATCAGGATGATGGAAGATTCACCCCTCTTCAACGCGGGCAAAGGCGCCGTCTTCACCCACGAGGGCCGCAATGAGCTTGACGCCTCCGTTATGGATGGCAGCAGCCTCGCCGCCGGCGCCGTGGCAGGAGTGACTGACATACGTAACCCGATAACAGCTGCCCGCGCAGTCATGGAACAATCGCCACATGTTATGCTTACCGGAGAAGGAGCCTCCGAATTCGCTGCTGAAAAGGGGCTTGAGATTGTTGATCCGTCTTACTTCCGCGAGGAGTCCCGCTACAGGGAACTGCAGCGCGCACTCGAGAAGGAAAAGCACGGTACTGTAGGCTGTGTCGCCCTTGATATGAACGGCGATCTGGCAGCAGGGACCTCCACCGGTGGCATGACAAACAAACGCTATAACCGTGTCGGAGACGCGCCTGTGATAGGAGCAGGGACCTATGCAAACAATGCGACATGCGCCGTCTCTGCAACAGGTCACGGGGAGTTCTTCATAAGATACACCGTGGCACATGATATCTCAGCGCTGATGGAGTACAAGGGCCTGACACTCGACGAGGCAGCACGGGAGGTGATCAAGGTCAAGCTGGTGAAAGCCGGCGGGACCGGAGGAATTGTCTCCGTTGACCGGAAAGGCAATGTCAGCATGCCGTTCAATACAGAGGGGATGTATCGCGGCTACAGGACTTCAGTTGGAAAGACAGGAGTATTTATTTTCTCTGACGAACCGGACAAGCTTTGATAATTGAATTGCCTGCTGCCTGAAAACCCGGCCAGTTCACTGGCACTGGATAATAAAAAACGCGGCGCTCTGTCCGGGGCGCCGCGTTCTGTTCTTTCTTTCCGTTCAGCATAAGCTGGCCGGTAATCTGTCATGCTCAGTCAAGCCTGACTGAACCGTATGATGTGTTGATATGAACTTCCGATACCGGATTGCTGCATTTGCCTACCTTGCCCGCCAACTCTGTGGAGGTGTTGCCAACGATACGTTTGTCAGGTGAGAAGTTGCCGTCATTGAGTTTGACACTTCCGTAGGAGCTGCTTGCCTCGAGCCGGTAACATGCAGCAGGATCAATCCCCAGTCTGACTGCACAATAACCTGCCTTCACGTTCGCCTTTGTGAACCCTGCCGGGATCATATCAACAGACAGGTTCCCGTACTTCGTGTCAACCTCCAGCTTCTTGTTCACCTTCTTGAATCTGAGGTCAGTATACCCGCCCATGATCACTACGTTATTGGCTTCACCGACAGTATAACCGTCGTACTTGCTGTCTGCAACAAGTGAGCTGACCTCGTTAACGGAGACCTTTGAATACTTGCTGTCGACAAGCAGTGCCACTGCCCTGTCAACGCTGAACATACCCACATAGCGTGCATTGATCTCGGCCCATCCCAGTTCGTAAACCGTTGCCTTTCCATATGCCACGATCAGGGTGTTGAGCGGCTTTGTATTCCCCCTTGTAAGTTTTGTGACCGTCAGATCACCGTACTTGACGTTCAGCGTTGTCTGTCCTGATACTTCATCAACCACAACGTTTCCGTATTTGTTGTTGAGATCAAGGTTGACATTTGCCGGCATCTTGATATTATAGTTGATGCTGAAGTTATTGTTAGACCCCTTCCAGTTCATTGAGGAGAAGTCGCTGCTGAACACGGTCTCCGCCTTCAGGTTACCATCGGCCTCGGTGAACTCCACTGTGATCATCTCCAGGAGTTTCCTGGCACGGTCGGATGAAGGGTGTTCGATCTTTACGGTGACATCGATGACTATATTATTCCTGTCCCACGTCTCGGTGACTACTGCCCCGAATTTATTGATGACTGTCAGGGTGGTGTTGTCCGTTGGGACCATCTCCCTGTGAAACTCCTTTTTGACCTCTTCTGCCGAGGCGGACAGGGTGACTGCGCAGAACAATGCTGCTGCGAGTGTCACCCGGGTGTTAGTAAACAACTTTTTCATGGCTGACTGGATTTGCGGTTTCTGCTTTTATGTCCCTGAGCTGTTCAAGTATATAGCTCATCACTTCAATTTTGGTCTGGTAGTGTTTGATCATGGCATCGATGATACGCTGGTCATTCGGGTTTGCCCTGAGCTCCTTCTGCAGCTCCGTATAGACGGAGTCCATAGAAGCCATCTCATTCATCAGCGCTTCCTTCTGCTCCGGGTTGGAGAGGTCAAGTGATGAGAATTCATTTTCCATGAAACTCACCTGCTGCACATAATAGCTCTCCACCTCCCTGTATTCCGGAGAAACCTCACTGAGGGTCATCTTCGTCTTCAGATTGGGTCTGACGAAGTGATCAAAGGTCCAGAGGGATGAGAGGGTCACAAGCAGTGTCACCACGGCAGCCTTAAGCAGATAGGGCAGAATGCTCTTCTTGGCTGTACCGGCATGGAGCCTGGTGGCCAGCTTAAAGCTGAATCTCTCGAAGTGTCCCTCTGACGGCTCCCGGTCGTCAAATTCGCCCCGGTTTCTTTTGATTATGTCTTCAAGTGTGTTCATACTTCGTTAATTTTCCTGTTCTTAAGTTCACTCACCAGCTTCTGCTTCGCCCTCGAGAGTTGTGACCTCGAGGTGCTGCTTGAGATGTTGAGCATCTCTGCTATCTCATCGTGGTCATAACCTTCAATCAGATAGAGAGACAGAATCACCCGGTATCCTTCAGGCAGCCGTTCGATGGCAGCCTTCACCTCTTCGACGCGGGTGGTAACTTCTTCCCTGTATGCCGCGTCGTCAGGACTGTCGTCCCGGATACCAACATGACTTTCAATGTCTTCAAAGATCCCCTTCCTTTTACCCAGGGCGTCAAGTGATCTGTTGACCACTATTCTCTTCAGCCATGCGCCGAAGCTGACGCTACCGGAGTAGGTGTTTATCTTCTCGAAGGCTGAGAGGAATGCCTCCTGCATCACATCTTCAGCCTCCATGTCGTCATTCACAATACGCAGGCTCGTGTTGAACATAGCTTTGTAGTAAAGCTTGTAAACCTGAAACTGTGCCCTTTGGTCACCTTCCCTGCATCCGTCGATCAGGTCCTGGTGAATGTTTTTGAATGCTGCTTCAACATTTTCCATCTTTATACAAAGATCCGGTTTAAGTATGTTAGACGCTGCACCCACGTATTTGAACTCTTCAATTCAATGACGGCAGAGGTGGGTGA
>CAZHAI010000161.1:0-5503 GCA_964530645.1 uncultured Rikenella sp.
GGATCAAAGCGGGCAAATGCCTACGCCCGCCACCTGCAGAGCGAGATGGTGCTGTGCTACAAGCTGAGGAAGAAGCCAAACGTTGTGGAGGAGATTTCAATTATCGGCGATGTGGAAGGCAGGCACGTAGTCATAATTGATGACATGGTTGACACTGCCGGCACGCTTACTTTTGCAGCCACAGTGATGAGGGACCGAGGCGCGCTCAGCGTCAGGGCAGTGGCTACACACCCGGTCCTTTCAGGCAATGCGATCGAAAAAATAGACAAATCTCCTCTTGAGGAGCTCGTCGTGACTGATAGTATTCCATTCAAGGGAAGTTCTTCGAAAATTAAGGTCCTGTCAGTGGGTGATATCTTCGCCGAAGCAATAAAAGCGGTGTACACAAACACCTCGATAAGCTCGGGTTTTGTATTCTGAGCTTTTTAGCTATATTTGCAGGCCAATTTTTTCCAATAAAACGTCAAACGTGCAATGGGAGGTTTCGTGGCAGGTAACCTTGAGTAGCACAACAAATTAAAGACTGATGAAAACTATTGAGATCAATGCCGTCTCGCGCAGTGAATTCGGCAAGAAGAGTACAAACAGCCTGCGTGCTGAGAATAATGTACCATGCGTGATGTACAAGGAAAAGGAAAATCTGCATTTTTATGCACATGAGAATGCTTTCCGCGGACTTGTTTACACTCCGGATGTATTTCTTGTCAACCTGGTCGTTGACGGCAAGAGTTATACGGCTGTGATGAAGGACCTGCAGTTCCATCCCGTTTCGGACAAACTGCTCCATATCGATTTCATGCAGGTGAATGAAGCCAAGCCGATCACACTTGACATTCCCCTTAAGATCACCGGTGAGAGTTCAGGCGTAAAGGCCGGAGGCAAGCTTCGCGTCAAGCGCAGATCACTCAAGGTCAAGGGCCTCACTAAGTACATGCCTGAACACATTACAATTGACATCACTAACATCGGAATCGGACAGTCTGTAAAGATTGGCGATCTCGCCTATGAGAATCTTGAGATTATTGACAACAAGCGCGCAATGATCGTTGCTGTTGAGGTCTCCAGGATCTCACTCAAGGAGGAGGAAGCTGCCGTTCCGGGTGCTGAGGCTCCTGCTGCCGAGGCTCCTGCAGAAGGGAAGGAATAAACAGTCCCTGATGCGTGATGAAACACCTCATCGCCGGTCTTGGCAACATAGGTGACGAATACAGGAACACACGTCATAACGTAGGTTTTATGGTACTGGATGCTGCAGCCGCGGCATCCGGTATCTCTTTTAAGGACAGCCGTTACGGGTCTGTGGCCACAATGCGGCACAGGAACGCCGAGCTGATCCTGCTCAAGCCCTCCACCCTGATGAACCGCAGCGGCAATGCCGTGCGCTACTGGATGCAAAAGGAGAAAATCCTCCCTGAGAATCTGCTTGTGATTACCGATGACATTGCAATTCCCACCGGCAGCATGAGGCTCCGGGCAGGAGGCGGTGCCGGAGGGCATAACGGGCTGGCGAGCATAAGTGAGGTGCTGGGCACTGACCAGTATGCCCGACTGCGCATCGGTATCGGAAATGATTTTCCAAGGGGCGGTCAGGTGAACTACGTCCTTGGTGAATGGAACCAGGGTGAGATTGCAGTTCTCATGAAGCGTCTCCCGCTGGCAGTGGAGTTCATGCTCTCTTTTGCCGTTGCGGGATGCGAACTCACCATGACAGCCTTCAACAAGAGAGGAAAAAATCTGGACGATGACAACGGGGAAGCCGGAGGAAAGAATTGATAAGTTCCTCTGGTGCGTCAGGCTGTTCAAAACGCGCAACATTGCAATCGAGGAGTGCAAAAAGGGAAGGGTTACTGTCGCAGGCCAGCAGGTCAAACCCGCCTTCCCGGTAAGCCCGGGAATGACAATCAGCGTCAGGAAACCCCCGGTCACATATACATATACTGTCATGGGGCTGCCGGCAAGCAGGGTTGGAGCACCGCTTGTGATCAATTACATAACTGACATTACACCTCCGGAGGAAAAGGATAAGCTCCTGGCCGGAAAAATGGCCGACGGGTTCAGGCCTCGCGGTAGCGGCCGTCCAACCAAACGTGAGCGCAGGGAACTTGACGATTTCCTTGAATAACACCCCCCGCTGCCCCTGCCAGGGTGGTATAAATACCTAAAATCAGCTCTGCACTGTTAAGAAAGCTGAAACCCCGGGCCCAACGGGGAAACTTTTTCTAACTTCGTCATGCTGAAGCCCGGAGGCTGACGCGCTTTAAGATCGGAAGGTAAACCTTGTTGCGGAATGGGTAAGAAGAACATTGAAAAGTATGATATTTTCTATCAGCTGCTGAAGAGATATGTGGATTTCTGGCACAATTATATTTTTTACCGTAAGGTTATTGTTTTAGGCAAGGATAATGCTGATTTTTCAGTACCAACCATCCTGGCCCCCAATCATCAGAATGCCCTTATGGATGCCATGGCTGTGATCGGCACGCTTGACCGCCAGCTGGTTTTCCTCGCCAGGGCGGATATCTTCAAAAAGAAGTTCATTGCAAGCATTCTCTATTTCCTGAAGATCCTTCCTGTCTACCGTCTCAGGGATGGCTTCGATGCTGTGAAGCAGAATGATGATACCTTCCGCGATACACTCCGCGTAATGGAGAACCGCAACGGGGTGGTCATCCTTCCTGAGGGAAATCACGCCACCTACAGGAAGCTGAGGCAGCTGAAAAAGGGTATCTGCCGGATTGCCTTCCAGACAGCGGAGGCTTCGGAATTCAAAAAAGAAATCAAGATTGTGCCTGTGGGACTCGAATATTCCCACTACTGGCGTTTCAGACAGGTGCTCACTGTTGTCTACGGCCATCCTATACTTGTTTCGGAACACTTTGAGTCCTACCGCGAGAATCCCAACAGGGCGATTGCGGAGCTGCGTGACAGGCTGTCGGCCGAGATGAAGAAGGTGATGGTGAATATTGATGATGAGGAGAATTATGAAGCCCTCAACGAACTGCGTAGCATAATCAATGAGAAGTACAGTGACAGTATCAGGTATCCCAAGCTTTTCCGTGACAAGAGGCTGATGAACAAGCTGGATGAACTGCGTGTCTCTGACCCTGACGCATACAGGGAGATATGCGGGGAGACGGTCGCCGTGAAAAACCAGGCGACTGAGCTTAATGTCTCGTACCGCCACCTCAGGAAGAAGAAGCATCCCTTCGGATGGTTGTTCCTCTCGTCGCTTCTGCTGCTTGCCAGCGTGCC
This sequence comes from uncultured Rikenella sp., assembly GCA_964530645.1. Lineage (GTDB taxonomy): Bacteria > Bacteroidota > Bacteroidia > Bacteroidales > VadinHA17 > SR-FBR-E99. The sequence goes on from CAZHAI010000161.1 coordinate 3,253, forward strand.
CGTCTTTCTCACCGGGGCGGCGCTGAACATACTGACCTACCAGGTATCATACCTCCAGGCGATAAAGTCCAAGGACCCTGCTTTCATCAGCACAGCGCGCTACGGTTTTTTCCTCGGGCTGAGCTTTATCTTCGGCCCGCTGTATCTGATCCTCGCGCTTATATTCATAAAACCGTGGTGGATGGGGGTACTGGCGTTCATGATGGTCCCGGTGCTCGGAATACTGGCCTGGAACTGGTTCCTGTTATTGCAACGTACAATAGGAGGCTTCAGGATCTGGAATCTCAGGCGCACCGGAAATGTTGTCTTCGCCAGGCTGCATGACACATATCACAGGCTCGTTAAACGCGTCTCGTCACTCTGAAAATGAAAGATATATTCACAGGAAAAGTGGTCTGGATAACCGGAGCATCCTCAGGCATTGGGGAGGCGCTGGTGAAGGCCTTTGCGGGTGGCGGGAGCAGGGTGATTGCATCATCCAATGACAGTGCAGGGCTGGCGAGGGTTGCCGGCGAGTGTTCAGGGCTGCAGGGCAGTGTCGCAACTGTCCCTTTCGATCTGAGCGACACATCGGGCATTGATGAGCTGGCGAAGGATGTTATGCAGAGGGAGGGACGGGTTGACATGCTGCTGAATATCGGAGGCATCAGCCAGAGGGCGCTGTTAAAGGAAACGCCGCTGTGGCTCGACCGGAAGATAATGGAGATAAATTACTTCGGCACAATCGCCCTTACTAAGGCCGTCCTGCCATACATGCTCACAGCCGGCGGCGGCCATATTGCTGCGACAAGCTCCATATCAGGGCGGTTCGGGTTCCCGTTCCGTTCAGCCTATTCAGCCTCAAAGCAGGCGCTTCACGGGTTCTTCGAGACTCTCCTTCTTGAGCATGGCAAGGATAACATCAGGGTCTCAGTCATCATCCCGGGACGGGTGCAAACAGCCATCTCGCTTCATGCACTGACCGCCGCGGGAAAAGAGCACGGAAGGATGGATGAGGGACAGAAAGGCGGAGTGACAGCAGAGAAGGCTGCGGAACAGATAATAAGGGGACTGGCACGAAACAGGCGTGAGATACTGGTCGGCAGCACGGAGCTGCTGATGTTGTGGATAAGAAAATATTTACCTGCCCTCTTCTTCAGGATAGCGGGGAAGATCAAACCAATGTAGATTAGTGATGAAGATCAAGGGTTACATTATCAGTGGAATACAACAGATGGGTGTAGGGGTCTATGACCTCACCGAGGCATGGGAGTGGTACATAAAGGCATTCGGGATGGACTGCCGCATCTTTGAGGATGAAGCTGAAGCCAGGCTGATGCTCCCTTATACCGGTGGTGAGCCGCGAAGCAGGCACGCCGTGCTGGCGATGAACATGCAGAGTGGCGGCGGATTCGAGGTATGGCAGCACAAAGGCAAGGAACCGGAATACCGTGACCTCGAGACCAGGCTGGGCGACCTCGGCATATTCTCATGCAAGATGAAGGTGAAGGATGTGGAGGCAGCATGGAAATACTGGACGGACAGCGGTGTGGAGGTTCTGGGCAAACCGGTGGCGGACCCCTCCGGCAAAAAAAGCTTTTTCGTCAGGGACCCTTTCGGCAACCTGTTCCATATAGTTGAGGCCACCGACTGGTTCATGAACCTGAGGAAGATCTCCGGAGGATCATACGGTGCAGTTATCGGCGTGTCGGATGTCGACAGGGCATTTAAGCTCTACTCCGATGTTCTTGGATACGACAGGGTGGTCTATGACTCAACCGGCACCTTTGAGGATCTGGCATCTGTACCTGGCGGCAACGGCAGGTTCAGACGCATGCTCCTGGCACCGACGAGGCCCTTCCACGGAGGATTCAATCCTATATTCGGGCAGAGCGTAATTGAGCTCATTCAGGCGCTTGACCGGCCGGTTACAAGGATCTTCGAGGGACGGCTCTGGGGCGATCCGGGATTCATACACATTTGTTATGATATAAGGGGAATGGATAACCTCAGGAAGTACTGCAGTGAAGCCGGCTTCCCCTTTACAGTCGACAGCCAGTCGAGTCACGATGGCGACAGCTTTGACATGGGTGAAGCGGCTGGATATTTCGCCTATATTGAAGACCCCGACGGAACGCTGATAGAGTTCGTTGAAACTCACAAAGTGCCTATTCTGAAGAAGTTAGGATGGTATCTTGACATGCGTCGCCGTGATCCGCATAAGCCACTGCCGAGGTGGATGATCAAGTCATTGAGATTCTCAAGGGTATCT
>CAZHAI010000162.1:0-5476 GCA_964530645.1 uncultured Rikenella sp.
AAACAATATGAGCACAGCACAGAAAAAGGCAATCTGCCTCTATTTCCAGGTTCATCAGCCCTTCCGGCTCAGACGGTACCGTTTTTTTGAGATGGGTCATGAACACTACTACTATGATGACTTCATGAATGAGTCGATCCTGCGTAAGATAGCCAACAACTGCTATCTGCCCGCAAACAGGATCCTGCTCGATCTCATTCACAAGCACAAGGGCAAGTTCAGGGTCACTTTCTCACTGACGGGAATTGTAATCGATCAGTTCAGGCTATATGCCCCGGAAGTGCTCGCCTCTTTCAGGGAGCTTGCCGAGACGGGATGTGTCGAGTTTCTTGCAGAGACCAACTCGCACTCACTGGCTTCACTGATGAGCAGGGAGAGGTATGAGCTGCAGGTCAGGGTGCACCGCGAAAAAATGATCGAATACATTGGGTATGAGCCCACCTCCATAAGAAACACCGAGCTTATCTATTCGGATGAGATAGGAAGCTGGATGGCTGAGTTGGGATACAAGGCCGTTGTCACCGAGGGTGCTAAGCATATTCTTGGCTGGAAATCACCCAATTATCTTTATTGCAATGCAATAAACCCAAGGCTTAAGGTGCTGCTGCGCAACTACACCCTGAGTGATGATATCGCCTTCCGGTTCTCAAACAAGGGGTGGTCCAGTTATCCGCTCACAGCGGAGAAATACGCTTCCTGGATCAAGGGACTGGCACCGGCATCTGAATTGTTGAATATTTTCATGGACTATGAGACCTTCGGTGAACACCAGAAGAAGGAGACCGGCATTTTCGACTTTCTGAAACATATGCCGGACATGATAATCAAGAAGACACCCTTCAACTTCATGACCGTGTCAGAGGTGGCTGACAATTACCAGCCTGTATCCCTCCTTCATGTTCCTTCCCCGATATCATGGGCTGACGAGGAAAGAGACCTCACCGCATGGATGGGTAACGAACTGCAGACCGCCGCTGTGAACAAGCTGTACAGCCTGTCTGACAGGGTAGGCCGGTGCAATAATGACCAGCTGATACGCGACTGGGTTTACCTCCAGTCGAGTGACCACTTCTATTACATGTCGACAAAGTTCTTCTCAGACGGAGCAGTACATGCCTATTTCAATCCCTATGAGAATCCATACCAGGCATTCATGAATTACATGAACGTGCTGAGTGATTTCGAGATCAGGCTGAATACAATCTGCCCTGTCAATGTGCATGACGAGGAGGTCAACCGGCTCTCGGCATCAATAGGGGTTAAGGACAAAACTATCAGGGAACTTCAGGAGAAGCTTATAAAACTGGAGAAGGCCGGGACACTCACTGTCAGGAAGAAGGAGCCAGCAGCAGCAAAGAAAACTGTCACCGCAAAAGCTGTAAAGTCAACTGCCGTAGCCATGAAAACAGCAGTTGTGAAAGTCGGGAAGGCACCGGCTTCAGCAAAGAAGGCTGCCACCGCAAAAGCTGTAAAGTCAACTGCCGTAGCAACAAGGATATCCGCATCAGAAAGCAAGGTGCCCGGGATAACCAAAAAGAAAGCCGCCACCGCAAAAACCAGGGCTGCATCGGCAGCCGAAAAGAAAACAACCACCCCAAAAACCAAGGCGGTCAGGAAGAAAACCGGCAGCAAATAGCCGCCGGCAATCTAAGGTATGGTAACATATATGCACTTCGTGCGTATTAAAAAGAATGTGTAACTTATATGCACTTAGTGCGTATTAATTGATTATTAAGCAAATGGAGATGAAAGCTGATTTTTTATTTGAGACAAGCTGGGAAGTATGCAATAAAGTAGGAGGAATTTATACAGTCATTTCAACCAAGGCGCTCAACGTATCATATGAATTCGGAGACAATTTTATACTTATAGGACCTGATGTATGGAGGGATGACAGCTCGAACCCCGAGTTCACCCCTGACGATGCCATGTTTCTTCCCTGGAAGGCTGTGGCTGCACAGGAGGGACTCAAGGTAAAGACGGGCCGCTGGAACATAAAGGGCAATCCGCGCGTGATGCTTGTCGATTTTACACCCTACTTCGGACAGCAGAATGAAATATTTGCCCGTTTCTGGGAGACATACCAGCTTGACAGCATATCAGGCCAGTGGGATTACATTGAACCTGCCCTCTTCGGATACGCAGCAGGAAAGGTGATAGAAAGCTTTACAAACTTCTACCGTGAGTACCCCAGAGTCATCGCACAGTTCCATGAGTGGATGACCGGCATGGGAGTGCTGTACCTCGAGAAGCATGCCCCCTGGATTACAACTGCATTCACCACCCATGCAACAGTCCTGGGCCGCAGCATAGCCGGCAACAACAGGCAGCTCTACAGCCGCCTCAGGGAGTTCAACCCTGTGCAGACCGCACATGAGTTCAATGTCGCCTCCAAACAGTCGCTTGAAAAACTCAGCGCCCAGGAAGCAGATGTCTTTACAACCGTCAGTGAGATCACCGGCCGTGAGTGTGAGGCATTCCTGGGCAAGAAGCCCGACGTGGTCACACCTAACGGTTTCGAGGATTCCTTCGTGCCTGCACCGGAAAATTTTGACCAGGCACGGCAGGCAGCAAGAGACAGGCTTCTGAAGGTTGCAGGCACCCTTCTCGGGCAGGAACTCCCGGCCGACACCCTTCTCGTATCTACAAGCGGGAGGTATGAATACCGCAACAAAGGCATCGACCTGTTCCTTTCATCCCTTGGAGCTATAAACAGAAAGGCGGATTCAGACCGCCAGTGTGTGGCTTTCATACTCGTACCGGCATATCACAAGGGACCCAGGCAGGACCTTGCAACGGCGCTTGCCAGCGGAAGCCAGGTATCAGAGGGGGACAGGTACCTGACACACGGACTGCATTACGTGAATGAGGACCCTGTGATGAACCAGCTCATACGCGAAGAGATTCACAATGTCCCCTCAGAAAAGGTGAAGGTAATATTCGTCCCTTCGTACCTCAATGGAAATGACGGCATCTTCAACATGCCATACTACGACCTGCTCATCGGGTTTGACCTGACACTTTATCCGTCATATTACGAACCCTGGGGTTATACTCCGCTTGAGAGCCTCATGTTCAGAGTCCCCACAGTCACCACCAACCTCGCCGGATTCGGAATGTGGGTTGACACCTACTTCGAGAACCCGGGCAACGGATGCCTCGTTCTCAACCGCACGGACCTCAATGAAAAAGAGGTCATTGCCGGAATGGAAGAGTTTATAAGAAGATTCATCCGCATGGGCGATGCAGAGGCCACGGCAGCCAGGGAAAAGGCCTGGGAAATCTCCCGGATAGCAAACTGGAACACTCTCTTCACCTACTACAGCGAAGCCTATCGCTCTGCACTTGAAAAAAGCGAGGAGAGAAGAGATCAGCCCAGGGAATATGCACGCATACTCGAGGCCACAGAGGTGCAGATGAGGAAACCTTTCCAGGCACCCGTATGGAAGGATATATACGTGCAGTCGGAACTCCCTGAGCGCATCGCATACCTCAAGGAACTCTCATCAAACCTCTGGTGGTCATGGAACAGCGATGCGGAATTTCTGTTCCGCCGCATGGACCCGACATTATGGGAAGAAGTAGCACATAACCCGAAAAGACTTCTTGAAGCAATTGATTATAAAAGACTTGTTGTGCTGGCTGACGATGAGGTCTTCCTTGAAGATGCCGACAGGATATACAGGGAGTTCACCGAATACCGGTCAAGACCTGACAACAAGGAACTCCCCTCAGTGGCATATTTCAGCATGGAGTTCGGGATTCATCCCAGCCTGAAGATCTATTCAGGAGGCCTGGGAGTGCTTGCCGGTGATTACCTTAAGGAAGCAAGTGATTCAAACGTGAATATCACTGCAATCGGGTTGCTTTACAGGTACGGCTATTTCAGGCAGAAGCTGGGTCCGAGGGGAGAGCAGCAGGCAATTTATGAAGCGGAGGATTTTTCCCGGTTGCCTGTCGAACCGGTGAAGGACAGCAAGGGAAACCACCTTACAATCCAGCTTATCTGGCCGGGCCGTAACGTCAAAGCACGGATCTGGCTTGCCCCCGTAGGAAAGGTCAAACTTTACCTGCTCGACACTGATTTCGAAGAGAACACGCACGAAGACCGTGCAATTACCCACTACCTCTACGGCGGTGACTCCGAGAACCGGCTCAGGCAGGAGCTGATACTGGGTATCGGCGGCATGCGTGCGCTCATTGCCCTCGGCATCAAGCCCGACGTCTATCACAGCAACGAGGGTCACTCGGCATTCATAGGATTTGAAAGAATGCGTCACCTTATTGAAGATGAGCACCTGACCTTTGATGAGGCAATCGAGATCGTCAGGGCATCGACTCTCTTCACAACACATACACCTGTTCCTGCCGGTCATGACTCCTTTGAGGAGGACCTGCTCAGAAAATACATATCACACTACCACACGCGGCTCAATATCACCTGGGATCAGCTTATGGCGCTGGGACGTTGCCAGGACGAGTATGAACGCAAGTTCAACATGAGTTATCTCGCCACCCGTCTCTCGCAGGAGATGAACGGTGTGAGCCAGCTTCACGGTCATGTTTCCCGTGGTCTCTTCTCCAAGCTGTGGCCGGGATACCTGCGTGATGAGCTGTATATCGGCCATGTCACAAACGGTGTCCACTACTCGACATGGGTAGCCCCTGAATGGGAGCAGATATATGAGAAGCTCACCGGGAAGCAGCACTTCGACCTTTCCGACCGTGAACAGTGGGCAAAGATTTACCAGGTTGAAGATGAGAAGGTCTTTGAGACCAAAATGAAGCTCAAGAAGCGGCTTTTTGACAACATTCGCAAGCGCCTGCAGTCTGACATGCTTGACAGGCATGTCAGTCCGCGAACCCTGATGAACATCAGCTCACATCTTAATGAGAAGGCTCTTACGATCGGGTTTGCCAGGAGATTTGCCACATATAAGCGTGCCAGCCTGCTCTTCCGTGATATTGACCGTCTGGCAAAGATCGTCAACAATCCTGAGCGGCCGGTGCAACTGATTTATGCAGGCAAGGCGCATCCCAATGACGGCGGAGGACAGGAACTCATCCGGAGAATCAATGAGATTTCGCAGATGCCGCAGTTTGCAGGAAAGGTTATCTTCCTGGAAAACTATGACATGGAAATGGCAAGGTTCCTTGTACGTGGTGTGGATATCTGGCTTAACACTCCCACCAGGCCTCTCGAGGCATCAGGCACCAGCGGTGAGAAGGCTGTCATGAACGGCACCATCCACTTCAGTGTGCTTGACGGATGGTGGGTTGAGGGGTATCATGCCTTCGCAGGCTGGGCCCTTCCCAAAAAGCGCACCTTTGCCAACCAGGAGCTGCAGGATGATGTTGATGCAGAAACCATTTACAACATGCTGGAGTATGAGATCGTACCTGCATACTATTCAAGGGACGAGAGCGGCATACCACGTGAATGGACCAGCTACATCAAGAACACAATGGTCAAGGT
>CAZHAI010000163.1:0-5454 GCA_964530645.1 uncultured Rikenella sp.
AAGATATATTGCATATTTCCAGGCATATACAAACACCTATGCCGGTATTGATAAATTGACCGGACTTTATGACGAAGCCCTGAACCACCCGTCAGTAACGGGGATTGTGATCGGTACGCGCCCTGACTGCATCAGCATCGAACTGCTCGACAGGCTTGCGGTAATGGCGCGCGACTATTTCATCATGATCGAGTACGGGATTGAATCCGTTAATGATGAGACGTTGAGAAGGATAAACCGGGGACATGACTTCGCCTCCGCAGTGAACGCTGTCAGGGAGACGGCGGCACGCGGGCTGAATGCTGGCGCCCATCTGATCTTCGGACTGCCGGGCGAGACCCGCGATCAGATTGCGGATAGCGCTGAAATAATCTCCTCACTTCCGCTTACATCATTAAAAATCAGGCAGCTGCAGCTGATAAGAGGTACTGTGATGGCTGAGGAGTACAAAAAGGATCCTGCCGCATTTGATCTCTACTCTCTCGATGAGTACCTTGACCTTGTGATCTCCTTTGCAGAAAGACTGTCGCCGGGAATTATGATCGACCGTATCAGCGGCGAAGCACCTCCGAGGCTCCTTGACGATCCGCGGGACTGGCATCTGAGAAGCAACGAGATATTACGGCTCTTTGAGAAGAGACTCGAAGAGCGCGACACATCGCAGGGAAGACTATACAAAAAGGGTTGAAGGTGGATTTTCTGGAAAGAGTGGCAGAAAGGCTCCGTGAACAGCACGGTGATGACCTGGAGAAGCAGATTGTGGTGCTCCCGAGCCGCAGGGCCGGACTGTGGCTCACACGCTCCCTGGCAAAGCTGGGCGACAAACCCATCTGGTCACCTGCGATGCTTACAGTCAGTGAACTTTTCCGTTCCTTTACCGATCTTACCCCGGCTGACTCTGATACACAGATCTTTGAGCTTTATAATGTCTACCGCAGGATGTTTGGCGAGGAGATGAGCTTCGACGATTTCTGGCCATGGGGTGAGGTGATAATAAATGACTTCAACGATATCGACCTTTACATGGCCGATGCCGAAAAACTCTACAGCAACATCTCCGATCTGAAAGAGATTGACGCCCGGTTCGGCGGTCTTACTGAGGAACAGGTTGAGATAATTCGCAGTTTCTGGAAATCATTTGATCCGGCTTCCACGGGCAGCGAGGCACGATCGCGGTTCCGGTCCGTATGGCAGAAACTGGCTCCGCTTTATACCGGTTTCAAGGAGGCACTCAGGGCACAGGGTATGGCCGGCGATGGAATGCTCTGCCGCACTGTGGCTGAGAAAGCCGTCGCCGGAACTTTACAGGTACCGCAGGGAAAGCGATGGCATATAGTGGGACTGAATGCACTCAACAACTGTGAGAAGACGCTTTTCAGATATCTCCAACAGCAAGGCCTGGCTGATTTTTACTGGGATGACGACCACTTCTTCATGGATGACCCTGAACACAAGGCCTCACTATTCATCAGGGAGAACAGACACATGTTCGGAAACGCAACAGGCCGGCCGGATGTCCGCTCCCATGAACCACCCGGCGGCGACTGGCAGATAATTGATGCCCCTTCAGATACCGCACAGGCACGGATGGTGGCACAGTTAATTGAAAATGAGAATATAACTGGCGAAGAGGACCTGACATCCACGGCTGTCATCCTTGCTGATGAGAAGCTCCTGATGCCGGTACTTGGCTCTTTGCCGGCATCGGTGGAGGATGTGAATGTCACAATGGGACACCCGTTCAGGCTGACTTCGCTCTATTCATTCCTGAAACAGCTGATGGCTCTTATCCGATCGGCAAGGGAGAGCAAGGGGAATATCACTTTCCGAAGCGATGACGTTCTGGCCCTGCTGCGGCATCAGTATTTCAGACTTCTTGCCGGAAGCGAGGGTGACGCGGTTGTAAAGGAGATCATCAAGGGAAACATGATAAGGGTGAGCAGTGCTATGCTCAGTGACCGCTTCCGTCTGAAACAGCTTTTCACGGTACCAAAATCCGGAAGTGAAATACCCGGACATCTGGCTGCAGTAATGGAGATGCTTGAAGAGGCCACCTTTGTTGCAGAGAAAGAGGGCATGACACTCAGCGTTGACCGGGAGTACCTGAGGATGGCAATGAGCAGCACTGTGAGACTGGCTAACCTTATAAGCAGCTATAACCTTGACCTTAAATTTGATACATGCATCAGGCTGCTTGACAGGGTATTCAGGAAGATGATCGTCCCCTTCTCAGGAGAACCTCTCCGTGGAATCCAGGTCATGGGCGTCCTTGAAACCAGGGCGCTCGAATTCAAAAACATAATATTCCTTTCACTTAACGAGGGCGTATTCCCTGGCATGTCGTATGACAACACCTATATACCCTACAATATCAGGCGTGCCTTCGGATTGCCGACGGTAAATGAGCATGAGTCAATATTCTCCTATTATTTCTTCAGGCTGCTGCGAAAGCCGGCTCGGGGATGGTTTATGTACAACTCCACCACGCAGGGTCTCAACAGTGGTGAGATGAGCCGTTACCTGGTGCGGATGAGTTACAGTCCGCTCTTTTCTCCCCGGCACCGTACGGTACATATCAGGGTGGGCCGCAGCAGGATGATTGCAGAGACGCTCTCAAGGAAACCTGAGCACACCAGGGCTCTCCTCGGCCTCTACGCAGAGGGAAGTGGTGGGGGCAAGTTCCTCTCCCCGAGCGCTGTGAATACATGGATCAATTGCAGGATGCGCTTTTACTATAAATATGTGTGCGGCATGCCTGAGGAGGAGATCCTTGAAAAGGAGATTGACCAGCGCAGGTTCGGGAACATAATGCATGATGCTCTCCGCAGATTGTATGAGCCTCTCAGGGGATCTCCCGGTGCCGGCAGGGCTATCGCCCGGATGGCAAAGGATCGGGAACAGGTCAGGGAGACAATCATTGCCGCGGCCATGGATGAAATGCACTGGGACAGGGATACGCTGATGTCAGGGAAGGGTGTGATAATACTGGATGTTCTTGAAAGGTACGCCAGGGAACTGCTTGACTATGACGGCAGGATCAATGACCTGAAACTGTTACACCTGGAGGATGACTTCACGGGCCTGCAGACAATAACCACGAGTGCCGGTGAAGTGAGACTGAGGGTAGGAGGAAGGGCCGACAGGGTTGACATTACTGAAGAGGTTGTAAGGGTTGTCGATTACAAGACCGGCGCTCCCAAAAGAGAGGCTGTCACGGCCGATGGACTCTTTGACGAGGCAAAGGAGAAGCGCAATGATGCAATACTGCAGGCGTTGCTCTACTGCACCCTGATCGAGCCGAGCCACCAGGGCAGGCTCGTGATTCCCGCTATTTACTGGGTTCAGCAATTGTCTTCGGACGACTTCACCCCCTACGCCACGGCGCCCGGCCTCGATGGTCCGGCCGCCGGCCGCGAAGAATGGAGTACCTTCATGTCAGCGTTCCGCAGCGAACTTTCAATGACACTCAACAGGATATTTTCGGAAAGTGAGGATTTTACGATGACATCCTTCCGGCGCCGATGCGCCTCATGCCCGTACAGGACACTCTGCAGACGATAGGTGAGCCGCTCCGGGGCTGACCGGAACATACGTACGAAAGAATTGGGAAACCCGTCAGGATTCAGTTATTTCTCCATGAGCCTCTGCAATGCAGCCATCTTGATGGCTGTCACTGCTGCCTCATCGCCTTTGTTGCCGTGCTTGCCGCCGGCTCTGTCGAGAGCCTGCTGAAGATTGAGTGTTGTAAGCACTCCGAATATGAAAGGTATGTTGTATTCCAGGTTCAGCTGTGTGACTCCCTGCGTGACTCCCTCACAGATATAAGTAAAGTGGGGTGTTTCACCCTGAATCACGCAACCGAGGCAGATTACCCCGTCAAGGTCTTCATACTCAGCCATCCACTGAGACCCGATTGTGATCTCGAAAGTGCCGGGAACATGCCTGACAATAATGTCATCATCAGCCACGCCGTGACGAAGAAGCGTCGAGACGGCCCCGTTGAGAAGAGAATGGGTGACTTCGCTGTTCCAGTCGGCAACCACTATGCCGAACCTCATCCCGGATGCATCCGGGACACGCAAGGGATCGTAATCGGACAGGTCCCGGGTTGCCACGTTTTAGTTGATCTGGAGTTTGACCCTGGCAATGTATTTGTCAATGCTCCTGCCCTCGTTACTGTCAGGGTATTTCTCCTGAATCTGCTCATAGATTTTTAGGGCTTCTGCATAGTTGGCCTCACTTTCATACAGCATGCCGGCCTTCATGAGGTAGATGGGGCTGTGGAAGGCATTGTCAGCCAGCTTTGCAGCTTCAAGGTAGTTTTTGATCCCGGAGGCGTTGTCTCCAAGCTCAACCTTTGCATCCCCGATCAGACCCCTGGCCTGGGGAGTGAGCACCTCATCATCAAGCCTGTACTTGTTGAGATAGTTTACAGCTTCCTCGTACTCGCCGAGATGCATGAGGCATGTGCCTGCATAAAAATTGGCAAGCTTGCCTGATTTTGTGTTCTTGTATTCCTTGGCAATATCGATGAAACCAAGATTGTTCCCGTCACCGTTGAGGGCAAGCTTGAGTGAGTCCTCACCAAAATACTGTTCAGCCATATACATCTGGCTCAGCGCCTCCTCGTTCTGCTTGCTGGTGTACATCTTCAGAAGCCAGAAAATTCCCACCAGCACAACAGCACCCACAAGTACATACAGAAGAGGTCTATAATTCTGTTCCAGAAAATGTTCGGTTTTTGTCAGTGTCTGCTCAACGTTCTCAATCCCTTTTGGGTTCTCCTTTTGCTTGCTCATATCAATGTTCTCTGTTACAGGTCAAAAAATAACTTCGCAAAAGTAGCATTTCTGGCTATATTTAAAAACAATTGGTTAAAAAAAAGGAGCAGCCTGTTCCGGTATGCCTGCAGTGATACTCCGTCGCTTGTCACGGACGTTTCTTTTCGTAACTTTGGCCTCCGTCAAAGGCAGACAAGAATGATGCACCTGGCAAGGCTGGAACTGACCAATTTCAAGAACTATGAAGAGGTAGCCCTGGAATTCTCCCCGGGGTTCAACTGCTTTGTTGGCAACAACGGCGTGGGAAAGACTAATATTCTCGATGCAGTCCACTACCTGTCGCTTACAAAAAGCTTCTTCAACAGCTCTGATACCCTCAGCATACGCCATGGCGAGGATTACTTCATGATCAGGGGAACGTTCGTCACAGACGGCAACAGTGACGACCTTCACTGCGCCTTCCAGAAACAGAAGCAGAAGGTCTTCAAGCTCAACGGAAAGGAGTATCAGCGGATGTCAGACCATGTGGGAAGATACCCTGTTGTAATGCTCTCTCCGGCTGACAGCACCCTCATCACCGGCAGCAGTGAGGAACGCCGGCGGTTTCTGAACATGATAATCAGCCAGTATGACCCTGCCTACCTCGAGGCCCATATGCGTTACAACAAAGCTC
>CAZHAI010000164.1:0-5447 GCA_964530645.1 uncultured Rikenella sp.
CCTCATTCAGCCGGACCAGTCGCCCAAGATAGGCCGGACTCTTCGCCTGGGTAATTGTAACCACTGCAGGATAAGTCGGGTTACCGATTGAGAGCTTGAGGCACTGAATGTCCATATTCATCCCGCCAACGCGAGGGGTGCCGTCTTCCTGATAGTAGGGTACTCCGCCGAGCTGCCAGAAATTACCGTAGTCGCCCAGCCAGAGACCCTTTAAGTTCACTATTACAGAGTCTCCGATGTAGAGTCCGCTGGTTGATTCGAACAGCAGCCTGAGTCCGCCGGTAGCATCCTCTATAAAGGCCTCCTTATAGAAGTTACCGTCCTCCTTGTCACTGGCAGTGATTATGCCTCGCAACGCCCAGTTGTTTACTATCTCCACCGGATGACGCTGTGTGTAATCGGAGATGGCCAGCTGGTTAGCGTAAAGTGCTCTGACCTGCTGTACTGTGACAATCTCCCCGGGAACAAACTCTTTCACCGGAGGCGGTGTTTCGTTATTATCGGTGCATGATACTGCAAAAAGCAATCCCGTTATAATTGCAGTAAAGCTGAAAATAAGTCTCATTTTTTTCATGATCTGTTCCTCCTTCATTTTCTTTAGTACCTGATGCTGAGATTAATGAAGTAGTTAAAGCCATTGGCGTAGTAAATGCGAGGCTGGAACAGGTCTGGCCTTTCGGGATCATAGCGGTACTGCTCGTATCCTCCCGTCACAAGTGAGCGGTTGTTCAGGATATTGCTGACGTTGGCGCTCAGGTTAATATACAGATCATCTATCCTCCATGATTTACCCACAAAGAGGTCAATCAGGAATCCCGGCTCAGCCTTCTGCTGGTAATCCCACCAGGGGTAGTAGCCACTGTCATCCTTTGTGCGTGTCACCGGGTTGAAGTCGAGCCAGATGTTGTCATAGTAACTTCCTGTGAGACCCGCCCACCAGAACCTCGAGGAGTTGTATTCAACACCCAGTGCCAGTGCAGTCTGCGGGGTTCCGCTCTGGCGGAAGTACTGTATCCACACCTCCTCATTGCTGAGTACCTGGCTATTGTTATCCTGGGTGATCGTGATTTTGGGATTGGTGATCCACAGATACTGTCCCAGCGATGCCACGGCGTTGACGGAGAGTTCTGATGTGATGCTGACTTCTGCACCGGCTTCGATACCGTAGTTTTCCTTGTCAATACCGGTCATGGCGTAGTTCACAAGAGTCCTCCACTCATCATGATAGAAACTGGTCACCTCCGTCTGGTTCATAAAGCGGGTGTAGTAGGCTGTCACCCTTCCTGTCACTGCAGGTGAGCGAAGCACGTAGCTGAGGTCTCCTGAGAAGATCATCTCCTCGCGAAGTTCAGGTGTCAGGGTGTTGCGGGTGCGGGGAGAGAGGAAGCTGTTTCTGAAGAGAGGGGGATTGGTTGTCACCAAAGTATTGAAGACTATCATGTGCCTTCCCGTAATCCTGTAGTCGCCTCCAACCTTGACACCCCAGGTGGGGAAATCAAGTTTCTCCGATTTTCCGAAGGAGTTATCCGGGAAGAGGCCCTTGCGCATGAGACCCTCGCGCCACATGGCCGTATATCTTGCATGCGCACTGAGATATAAATTGTACCGGCTTCCGCTGAATGTGCCTGTGCCCCACAGAGTGGCGCCACGCTGGAAAGCATAGTAGCTGTTCCCGAAGGTTTCGCCGACTTTGACAGCATTGTCAGGATTGTTCAGATCATTCTGAAATGCCTCCGTATTATTGGGGTAATCCCTCTCGGCGAACTGGTCAACGTCAAGCCAGAAATCGCCTCCCAGGAGATCCTTGATTACATTGAAGTTGTGTCCGCGGTAGATATCGATGAGGAGACCTCCTGTCAGGTTAAACCGGGAAGTCATGTCCCACGAGGCCCTGGTGTTGAGCTGGAACTGTGAGAGGTCGTTGCGACGGTCCTCCACTATGTATTTTGAACGGTTGCCGGTGAGGGTGTTTCCTTCTACACCACCTTCGTTATTAACCGCGAAGATATTTTTCCGGTTGGCAAAATAGAAATGGTCCCAGTTTATCTGGCTCACAGCCGGGTCTGTTTTCCAGTCTTCTGTTATGCGTGCCTGATCGGATTCGCCATAAAAATAACTTGGAAGCTTGCGGTAGTAGTCGGGCCTCGGATCGAGCACGTCATACCAGTTAAGGGCTGAGTATCCGCTCTTCCCGAACCAGTATCCGGCAGTAGTCTGGATATCAAGCTTTTCGGATGGTTTCCATGTGTGGGCGATTGTTGTCAGGGGCTTATTGTTGCTTCTGACGCGTGCGCTGCGCACCTCGCCGTTTTGGTAGCCCCAGTATGGATTATAATAGTTGTTGCCGGCCAGGTCATAGGCTTCCTGGGTTGATCCGCCTCCGACACCTCTCTCATAAATTGCGTCGAGGGCGGTGAGGTTCAGGCTATGGCGGCTGTTGAGCTTCTTTTCAACAGAGAAAAAGAATGAGTTGGCATTGTAGAATGTGCCCTCGTCATAACCGCGGTTGCCCCATCTTCTTGAGAAGCTGCCGGTGACCGCCCAGTTATTTTGCATCAGGCCGGTGCTGTAGGTAAGCATCGCCCTGTTGGGGTAGGTGCGGTTGGAGCGGGAGTAGACGGCGCGGATGCCTGATCTGTATTCGGAGGCCCTTGTGTTGATTCGCGTTGCGCCGCCGACAGGTTCAAAGAGGAAGCCAATAGGCTCGGGTCCGGAGCTGACCATGGTGCTGCGCATTACATCGTTCAGCCCGCCCCAGTTCGACCAGTAGGGAGCTCCGGACTCGATATCGTTTACAACGAATCCGTTAAGACTTACGTTCTGGTAATTGCTCTCATATCCCCTGTTTCTGTACATGACCTGGCCGAATGTGTAGGCAGCAGTACTCATGAAGATATCTGCCGAAGCGCTGAGGATGCCCTGTATCGACTGTGTTTCGAATCCGTCTTCGGAAAAACCTTCCATGGTGCTGACAGATCCCATGTCCATCATGAATCCGGCCATCTCGGGCAGTGCCACGGTGCCGGCATCGGTGGTTCCGCCGGCCGTTACTGTTGCGCTGACAATAGCCTGTTCATAATCGGGCATATTGATGAAGAGCATCTGATTGCCCTCATCAACTGATACGTTGAATGAGCCGTCATTGCCGGAACGGCCGAGCTCATTTCCCGAAGCGTCAGTAATTACTGCACCCGACAGGGGTGTCCCGCTGCTTTTCCCGGTCACGGTACCCTTGACGGATCCACGCTGAGCAGTGATGGCGCTGCAGGTCAGGAAAAAGATAAGTAATGTGTAAATCAGTTTGTTATGTCTCATAGGTTGTCTGAA
Source organism: uncultured Rikenella sp. (assembly GCA_964530645.1). Lineage (GTDB taxonomy): Bacteria > Bacteroidota > Bacteroidia > Bacteroidales > VadinHA17 > SR-FBR-E99. Next base: position 3,328 of record CAZHAI010000164.1, read on the forward strand.
AGAAAGAGCCGAAAGATAAAGCATTTAGGAGAGACGGCAAAGGATTATACTCATCGTGCAAAAACATTACCTTTGCTCTCACAATTTTAGATTTATGACAGCAAGGATCACATTCTTACTTATACTTTTCTGTTTTCTGCAGCCGGTGAAATCACAGCAGGTGAGGGCAGGGCTGATAGCCTTTTACAACCTCGAGAATCTGTTTGACACCCTTGATACTCCGGGTGTACTGGATGAGGAGTTCACTCCGGAAGGGCCGAATAAATGGACAGGCAGCAGGTACCTTGAAAAGCTCGACAACATGGCTCAGGCCATCTCGAGGATTGGTGAGGATGACGGCTGGAGTGGCGGGCCGGCAGTACTTGGTGTTTCTGAGATAGAGAACCGTTCAGTGCTTGAGGATCTTGCAGCCCATCCACTACTGAAGGAATCAAATTACCAGATAGTTCATTATGACTCACCTGATCTGCGGGGTGTGGATGTGGCGCTGATGTACCGTCCGCGGTTCTTCAGGGTGACTGCCTCGGCAAGTCCGTCGCTGCCGCTGACAAATGATGAAGGAGAGCCTGTTTACACCCGTGATCAGCTTGTGGTGTCAGGTATTTTTGACGGTGAACCGATGCATTTCATCGTTGGTCACTGGCCTTCCCGTTCCGGAGGAGAGCTTACCACCAGACCACGCCGCAACGCTGCCGCAGCGCTTTCACGCAGACTGGTTGACAGCCTTCAGGCTATTGATGCCAATGCGAAGGTCTTTGTGATGGGCGACCTCAATGATGATCCCGTTGATGAGAGTCTGAGGAAGTATCTCAGGGCGTCAGGCGATCCTGACAGGCTGAAGGAGGGTGAGATGTTCAACACAATGTTTCCGCTTTTCAAGAGGGGGATCGGCTCCCTGAACTATCGTGACGGTATGAATCTTTTCGATCAGATTGTTGTCACGCCATCGCTGGTGGGGAGTGACTACTCCACATACAGGTTTCGCCATGCACGGGTATTCAATCCGCCTTTCCTGATGCAGAAGGACGGCCAGTACAAAGGGTATCCGTTGCGCTCTTTCGTTGGTACTGTATGGCAGGGAGGTTACAGTGACCACTTCCCGGTATATGTGGTCTTCGTTCGAAGCAGTACCGGTTCAAACTGATTGTTTACAGGGATTTACGGATTAATTCTGATGCCTACCGGCCGGTGGTCGGAGAGGACCTCTTCATACTCCGGGTAGCAGGGGCTGGCTTTTATTACAAGTGTCGTGTCTATTGATCCTGCCAGTTCATCAGTAACAAGTATATGGTCTAAATGACTTGGCCACGAGGGATATGACCACCAGAGCTGGCTCCCTTTTGCGATTGCCATATCGGCGAAGGTGTAGTCCGGGGCGTCCTGAATGAAGTTCAGGAAGGGATTCTCCGATTCACTGGTTGAGGTGATCTCATCGTTGTAATCACCCAGGATCACCACAGCATCATCAGGTCTTTGCTGATCGAGGTATTCCTTGAGCTGATGCGAGGCGGAGCGTCGGCTGCTCTCATTGTCCGATCCTCCGCAGCATTTGAGGTGAAGATTTATCAGAAGCAGTTCCCTTCCTGAGGCTTTGTGTTCCACCATTATCTCGAATGGTGGTCTCGGGAATGCCCAACTTTCATCCTCGAACAGGGTACGGACTGATCCGTTAATCAGTTCTGTCTCGCTGTTTTTTAAAAGGTAAGCCAGATTCCATGCATCATTATTGATAGGATAAAAGATGCCGGTCCAGCCGGGCATGAGTTTCACGAGGCGATTGAAATCGGCCTCCGAGGCCACCTCCTGCAGTGCCACGATGTCAGGGTCCATGGCCTTTATCAGGGCTGACAGTGCAGTGACGCTTGTATATCCTGCCTTGGGAAATCCTTCGACGTTGAAGGAAATTATGTCGATTGTGGCTGCGGTACCGGGTGTGACGCAGGCGGCGAAGAGGCTTGTGTCATCGGGCGAGGGCGGGTCCGGGATCCTGCGGCAGGATCCGGCGACAGCCGCCACTGTCACGATGAGGAGGATTGTCAGTTTATCGGGGCGAAGGCGAAACATCATCTGCAAAGGTGGTAAATTATAAGGCAACAGGCAATAGGTGTATAATCTTACTG
>CAZHAI010000165.1:0-5400 GCA_964530645.1 uncultured Rikenella sp.
TTGGTTATTGAATTTTGAACATAAAACATCATGAAAAAAATAATGTTCAAAATAAAGACCAAAAAAATATACAAAAAGATGCTGTAATGTGGATCAAAATTGATAATATGCGTTGTGAAAAGCCATATTAACAGCATATTACATCTTATATGTTAAAATATGTTAAATGTATAGATAAGCACACAACATATTATACAAAAACATTTAAGGCAGTGCAATGAAAGGATTCGGGGGACTATTCCTTCGTCCAGATCCGGGTATTGAGGTTGAGATCTTCGACAATCTCCGTCAGCAGGGTAAGAAACCTGAGGTTCTCCTCGAGGAAGCTGTAATCGGCTGCAGGTTTGAAAGGTCGAAGCTCGAAGAGGTTCTTGTACATGTTTATTGCTATATAGACTTTGGAGTCAAGGAATGAGAGGTGCACATTTGTGTTCCATTTCTTCCTGAAGGCAAGAATGCGTTCCATCAGGGCAGGGGTGAGGATATACCTTGCCTCAACCTGGTCATCACCGTAGACGCAGAACTCCTTCTCGAAGCGCGGGTCCTCCAGCCTGATGAGCTCTCCCCGGCTGAAGGAGGCAGCCTGAAGTGCCTGTCCGAACTTGCCAAACAGCTTCTCGGCCGTGTCCGGAAGAACAACAGTATGGGTTTTGAAGTGCTTGTTGAAGTCAGCTATGATAAAGAGGCCCCTGAATATTGTTGTATATTCTTCATGCCGGTTGGAGCCTGTCCCGCTGCTGCTCCTGTGTTTTGCCGTCACTTCGGAGAATTCAATTGCTGTCTTGCCGATCATTCCCCTGAAGTAGTCCTCCCCGTTGTACCTGTCAACTGAAAGGGTGAATATCCGGCTTCTGACAAATTCATCCTGAGTGATGAAAGTATCAGGAGAGTAGGAAAGTCCTTCATCGGCATATCCGGCAATGCGTGCAATTATCTTTTCCTTGTATTCCTTCCTGTAGCTCTTGCTAACTATGCCTGTTATCGCGAGGCCGGCAAAGGCGGTAAAGATTATGGGGGCAGGTTTTGGAAAGTTAGTGTTGCCCGGGATGAGCACCAGTTCCAGCAGCACCGAAGCCGCAGTGATCAGGATTACAGTCAGCGCTTTTTTATTTGTCTCCCTGCGCCTGAGGTCTATCGATTCAAGGTCGGGACGGAGTTCCTTCTCGTAAAATTCCCTGAAATTGCCGTATCTGCTCATTCTCCGCCTCGCAGGTTATGCCATGTTTACTGGCGGTTTGGAGCTTATCTCTTCCCTCTTTGCGGCGGGAATCTCAAACAGCGTTCTCCTTTTATAGTTCATCATCGAAGCAATCATGTTCGAGGGGAAGACCTCGATACTGTTGTTATATAATGTAACAGCGGCATTGAATGCACGGCGTGACGCTGCCAGCTGCTCCTCCACCTCATTTAGTGTTCCCTGAAGGTGCAGGAAGTTGGTGCTTGCTTTCAGGTCGGGGTAGTTTTCCACAGCCACAAGCAGGCTGGTCAACTGCTGTCCGAGTTGATTTTCAATTATCACTCTCTCCTCCGGTGTGACAGCCTGGGAAAGGGCTTTTGTCCTTAGCCGGGTTATCTCAGTCAGAAGGTCCCGTTCATACGTCATATATGCCTTCACGGCGTCGACGATTTTCGGGATGAGATCATACCTCCTGCGGAGCATTACATCGATTGAGGCGAATGCATTCTCCACATCGTTCTTCCTCCGGATCAGGGAGTTGAAGATCAGTATCGCCGGAAGCAGCAGTATGGCAACTGCCGCGATTATTGCATAGAGCATTGCGAATGTTATTAACGGTGCAGTTTATTTGCCCGGCATACTGGTACCGGACATGTAAAAATAGTTGTTTTAATTTCACCCTTTTACTTAAATTCATGACATGAAAAAACTTGTCATACTCACCGGCGCGGGGGTGAGCGCCGAGAGTGGTATTAAAACATTCCGTGACAGCGGCGGACTCTGGGAACAGTACAAGGTTGAGGACGTTGCCTCCATTGAAGCATGGTACCGCAACCCGGAACTGGTCCAGAGGTTTTACAACGAGAGGCGCCGCCAGCTGGAGACGGCGGTTCCAAACGCAGGGCATACCGGGCTTGTGGATCTGGAAGAGTATTTTGATCTGTACATAATCACCCAAAACGTGGATGCTCTTCACGAGAGGGCCGGCAGCGGGCGAGTCCTTCATCTTCACGGTTTGCTGACCCAGGCCCGCAGCAGCAAAAATCCTGATCAGATAATTGATATAGGCTACCGCGACATTCTTTCAGGAGAGAAAGCTCCTGACGGATCTCCGCTGAGGCCGAATATTGTCTGGTTTGGTGAGGCTGTTCCTGCTATGGAAAAAGCGGCTGACATTGCCTCCCAGGCTGATATATTCGCTGTTATCGGTACATCACTGAATGTTTATCCTGCAGCCGGACTGATCCATTACGTACCGGCCGGCATACCTGTCTTCCTTATTGATCCGAAGCCGGTAACTGTTTCTACAAACCACAAGGTCGATTACATAGCCGAAGGGGCAGGAAAAGGGGTTGCCATCCTGACCCGGAAGCTGAAAGCCATCGCCGGCTGAGTCGTCTGACCTGCTCCTAATAACTTTTTTTAACTATCCGCCAGTACAATAACCTGCGGCGATCCTTTCGTTTCTAATCCTTAATTTATAGTTTGGCAGATGTAAAAAATCAAACATCCTGACATGAAGAAACTATTCCTTCCCTTATTGCTGGTTATTATGACCGCAGGCCTTCAGGCCCAGCAGAACAAAGTTGTTGACCGCATTATTGAGCTGGGTCAGACAGATAACCGTACCATGCACCATCTTGATGTGGTGTCAAACCGTATCGGCGGCAGGCTTGTCGGTTCCGATGCCTATGAGAATGCAGTCGAATGGTGTGCATCACAGTTCCGCAGCTGGGGAATGGATGTGATTCTTGACGAAGCCGGCACTGTGCCGGTTGGGTTCAACCGCGGCCCGTGGTTCGGGAGGTTGCTTTCTGAAAACGGCATGATCCTTCACTTCGCCACACCATCTTACACTTCAGGCACGAAGGGTGTTCAGCGAGGCCATGTCCTGATTGAACCCAAAAGCAAAGATGAGTTTGAACGGATGAAGGGTGCGCTCAAGGGCGCCTGGGTGCTTATCGGAGGGAAGAATGAGGGATGGCCCGTCGACTGGTCGCCGAAGGCAGACAGCGCAAGGGCTGCCATTATCGCCTGGAACGACTCGATATCAATGATCAACCGTGAGATCATGATGGAGAACAGGATGAATCGGGAGAATCCCCCGAAGGAGCTTCATAAACTCAAAGAGGAGCCGGCTCTCCTCTACCGCGAGATGTGCGAGGCCGGAATCCTTGGCGTCATCCAGTCGTCTTCAGTCCCCATCAGGGCTCTCTATGACAGGAAGAACCTGGACAGGATGAGCTTCGAAAACCTTCCGACTGTGTGTGATATCAAGCTCGATGAGCACCAGTATGCCATAATAGAACAGATGGCAAAGGAGAGAAGATATTTCCAGCTTGAGTTTGACATCAGGAATCATTTCAAGCCCGGCCCTGTAAAGTATTACAGTGTGATAGGTGTTATAAAAGGCAAGAAGTACCCCAATGAGTATGTCATGATGGGAGGACATCTGGATGCTTTCGATGTTGCAACTGGAGGTGTTGATGACGGATCTGGTCTCAGTCCCACCATGGAAGCTGCCCGCCTGATAATGGCAGCAGGCGGCAAGCCTGACCGCACCATCCTTGCCTGCCTCTGGGCAGCCGAGGAGTTTGGACTGGTTGGTTCGAAGCACTGGGTTGAAAACAACAAGGATAAACTCCCTAAGATATCAAACTACTTCAACCGTGACGGAGGACCGACACCCTACACTGGGATGACCGTTCCCGAGGCGATGTATGATGATTTCGAGAAAATATGCAAGCCGCTCAGCAGCATTAATCCGGATTTTCCCTTTACTCTGAAAAAACGGACTGACCCAGCCCGCCCGAGGCCTGCATCCGCCGGTGGGTCAGACCATGCCCATTTCGCTATGAACGGTGTTCCCACCCTTAATTTTGAAGGGCCTGACGTGAAGGGTTACAACTTCAATTACGGGGAGATCTGGCATACCGAACGCGATACCTATGACAAGAGCATCGCTGAGTACCAGGAGCAGGTTTCTGTTGTCACGGCTGTGGTAGTTTACGGACTGGCAAACCTTGACCATATCCTTTCAAGGGAAGGCCTTTACAGTGAGCCGAAGAAGGATTAAACAGAGGGGAATGGGGAATTTTATCTAAAGGAAGAACATAATTATCTGTCAGATATGAAAAAAGCGGGGATAACGATTAGTTTGCTTGCTTTACTGGCCGTGGTACTTGTCGCCTTCGGGCAGTCAGGGAAAAAGGGTCAGCTTCTCTATGCTCCAATGGATCTGCAGGTGGTGCAGGATCAGGATGAGATGACGTGGAACGACTACCGTCCAATCCCGGGAAAGAACTGGGCTGACCCGGCACTAAAGCCAGGGCGCGAATTTCGCATGGCCCTGGTGGCTGTAGATTTCTCCGATCAGCCTTTTGTGATGACCCTTCCCAAAGGATCTGACCTCTTCGGCAATCCGCAGATCGACCCTGTCAAACGGGAGGAGATACCGCAGTTCTATGCTGATTTCTGGCTGAAGCCATCGTCGGTCAATCATGGCCAGACAATAAACGGCTACTGGATGGAGCAGTCGAGGGGAAAGTTCGGCATCACTCAGCTTGAAGCTTTCGGCCCCTACCGTATGCCGAGACCGCTTTGGGCCTATGGACTTAATGAACACAAACAGAATAATTCAACCCCTGACGGAAGTACTGCGAAGTATCGCATGGAGCGGGACATTGACTCGCTATGGAGGGCTGACAGGGGGAACATAAAGGATAACTATGACGCTATCCTCAGAGTCTACGCGGGATACGATGAAACGGGAGTCTGGCAGGAGTTCGGTGAGATGAAATTCAACAACAGGGATGAGATACCCACCGAATGGGGTAATCCAAATCCTGCTATGCCCCGGTGGGTTCCTACAAGGTATGTGGAATGGACCTCATGGAAAGCAGGTCAGATGATGTGGGGTCTCTCCTCCATCAGACAGGGAGAGAACTCCGGCACCATAACGCATGAGCTTGGTCACTTTGCCTTCCGCATAGGCGACAATAACAACAACCCGTATATCCAGCCTTACAGACGGGTTGGTTCAGGGACCTGGGACATGATGGACAGAGGCTCATTCAACGGCCCCGGCGGCCCTCATATGAGGTGGGTTGTTCCGCCAATTGCAGGTGCAAGCATGCCGGCCGGACTGATGGTTCGGAACAGGCTTGTCAACGGGTTCATCACAGAGAAGGACCTGATCACAGTTAGCAGGGATGGCCTTGCTA
>CAZHAI010000166.1:0-5378 GCA_964530645.1 uncultured Rikenella sp.
TTAAATTGGAAAGGCTGCTCCGGAAACGGGGCAGCTTTTTTTACAATGCTTTATGGCCTACGGCCAAGATATTGTGGGGAACATGCCGTCTACAATGCTTTAACCCCTACGGGGTATTGTTACCAACACCTGCAGCCAATCGCTGAATGCCTGCGGGGTATTTTTACCAACACTATTGCCTGCTGCCTGCTGCCCACTGCCTACTGCCTGATGTGACTGCCCACTGAAGACTGGTGACTGCTGACTTTACTTTTGTCAATTGCCTAATTTCTCCCATCTTTGTGTTATGACTGACTCGAGGCAGGTTTACGAACTCGAACACGAGAAGCCCGGGAAGCTGATGTGGAAATACTTCGTGCCGGCATTCGCCAGCATGATGGCAAATGCCCTCTACAATGTTGTTGACCGCATCTATATAGGACAGGGCGTTGATGCCCTCGCGCTCTCCGGCCTGAGTGTCGTCTTCCCGCTGATGATAATCATAATGGCATTCGGCATGCTGGTGGGAATGGGATCAGCAGTGCGCATCTCGCTCAGCCTCGGCGAAAAGGACTATCAGAGGGCAAACCGGATACTGGGCAACGCACTCTTCCTCTCAGTTGTCCTGGGTTTTGTGCTGATGGGAGCGGGATTCCTGGTTCGCGACCGTGTGCTGCAGATATTCGGAGCAGGGCCGGAGACAATTCAGTACGCCTCGGATTACTTCACAATCATACTGCTGGGAACACCCCTTGCCATGACAGGCTACGCCCTGAACAACATAATCAGGGCTGAAGGAAACCCCCGCATTGCGATGTACTCAATGTTCATCAGCGCAGGACTGAACGTCATACTGGACCCGATCTTCATATTTGTTCTCGGGATGGGGGTCAAGGGCGCCGCCATTGCAACTGTGATCTCCCACCTGGTGCTGTTCGTATGGGTCCTGGCACATTTCCGCAGCCGCAGGAGCGTGACCCGCCTTACCCTTGCCAATATCAAGCCTGATCCCTACATATTAAAATATATTATCTCAATCGGTTTTGCCCCATTCGCCATGAACGTTGCCTCGAGCATTGTATGGGGAGTGATGAACACGAAGTTCATAAAATACGGGGGCGATATTTCGGTAGCTGCGCTGGGCATTGTAAACAGCGCAACAATGATGCTCGTCATCTCGATTATCTCACTCAACATGGCTGTACAGCCAATCATCGGGTTCAATTACGGGGCGGGTCTTCTTTGCCGGGTGAAGGAGACGATAATGAAAGCGATCAGGTATGCTACCCTCATAGCCATCGGCGGGTGGCTGATATGTATGCTCCTCCCGGGGGCAATTGTCAGTATTTTCAACTCCGACAGCCGGGAGCTTCGGGAGGCAGGAATCATGGGTCTTCGAATATACTGTGCTGTACTGCCGGTTGTCGGGTTCCAGATAATTGCTTCGAACTACTTTCAGGCAATAGGTAAGGCCAGGCTGGCAACCTTCCTCTCATTGCTCCGGCAGATAATAGTGCTGCTTCCCCTGATCTTCATTCTTCCTCATTTCTGGGGTATTGCCGGGGTCTGGATCGCTAACCCGATATCTGACTTCGTTGCTGCCGTGATCTCCTTCATCTTCTTCCGCAGGGAGATCAACAAGCTCAGCTGTGACACACCTGTCGAAGGGAGACAGAGGCCCATTGTGTCGCCGGAAGGGTAACTACAAGCAGATCTACGTACGCTTGAACAGTTCCGCAAAGTCCTTGCTGCAGACCATCATTGTGGAAGGAGCGTCACATCGGAGCACCGGTTATGACTCCGGCGAAATACTCCGTTTCTTCCTCAGCACCGAAAGGAACAGTACGAGGGCAGCAACAGCGCATGCTGCGCCAATGATGACTGAGATTCTGACCGGCAGAGCGAGTCCGCCTCCCGAGTGCGGAGCAGTGAGAAGATATGTGACACAAACGGCCGTTAAAAACAAGGCAGGGAGCGACATCATCAGATGATTCCTGCCCTTCAGACCAAGGTACATCGCAATTGTCCAGCAGGTGATTGCAGCCAGCGCCTGGTTGGATATTCCGACGAACTTCCAGATACGCGCAAACTCATCCTTCATTAAGAACGTGAGAATGAAAGCCAGAGCGAATACGGGGATTACTATAAGCAACCGTGACGATATTTTCTTCTGAGGTATCTTAAGCATGTCAGCTATTGTCAACCTGGCACTTCTGAAGGCAGTGTCGCCCGAGGTGACCGGGCAGGCCACAACGCCTATCACTGCTATGACCGCTCCGGTCTTGCCAAGCCATGACCTGCATATCTCATTGACCAGCCATGCGGGGTCAGGTTTGATGGCCGGATTGTCAGCCAGGGGATGGGTGAACGCATAGGTGAGTCCATGCACATCGCCCATATAGTTCATTGCTGCGGTGGCCCAGATCATCGCCACAATGCCCTCGGCTATCATTGCTCCGTAAAAAATCTGCCTTCCCTGTTTCTCCGATCTCAGACAGCGGGCCATTAGAGGCGACTGAGTGGCATGGAAGCCCGAGATGGCACCGCATGAAACTACTATAAAAAGGAAGGGAAAGATGCTGTTTGTTGCGGCGTCAGGCTGGAAGTTGACGAGGGTTGCCGGTGAGAGCTCCATGAGGGTGATATTTCCTGATGCATAATTCACTATTATACCACCTAAAACGCCAACCGCCATGAAGATGAGGGCCGCCCCGAAGAAGGGGTAGAGCAGTCCTATGATCTTGTCTATCGGAAGCAGGGTGGCGAGGATATAGTATAAAAAGATCAGTCCCAGCCAGAAGGGGAGGCTGAATCCTGACATAGCGAAGAGCAACTTCGCAGGGCCGCTGACAAATGCCACGCCAACGAATATCAGCAGAAAGAGAGTAAAGACCCTCAGGAACATCCTCATAGGTTTGCCCAGATATATGCCAACCAGCTCAGGCAGGCTCGCACCGCCATGCCGCACGGAGAGCATCCCCCCGAAGTAATCATGTGTGGCACCCATGAAGATGCATCCCGCCACTATCCAGATATAGACCACCGGACCATACATTGCACCGAGTATAGCTCCGAAGATCGGCCCCAGGCCGGCGATGTTCAGAAACTGGATCATGAAGACCCGCCATCCCTTCATCGGGACATAATCGATTCCGTCAGTTTTTGTGAAAGCAGGCGTGGTCCTCGAAGGGTCCATCCCGAAGAATTTTTCAGCCACCCTTCCGTAGATGAGATATCCAAGAACAAGCAGGGTGACCGACACAGCCAGGGTTATCATCCGTTCCTGTTTAAGTAATCTGCTAAATTAAAGAAAATGCGGTATCGTTATCATTCCGGAAGGGCCAATAATGTAAGGGTCAAATTGTATATATTTGCACCTGAATTGAACCGGTCCCCGATTGATGGATAACATACGCAACTTCTGCATAATAGCACATATAGATCATGGCAAGAGCACGCTTGCTGACAGGCTTCTTGAGATGACAAGCACCGTTGATGCGCGTGATTTTCAGAACCAGGTTCTTGACGACATGGATCTTGAGCGTGAGCGAGGCATTACAATAAAGAGCCACGCCATCCAGATGTCATACAAGCGCGAGGGGAAGAGCTACTATCTTAACCTGATTGATACCCCGGGGCATGTCGACTTCTCCTACGAGGTGTCGCGCTCCATTGCCGCCTGCGAGGGAGCGCTGCTTGTGGTTGACGCCACCCAGGGCATCCAGGCCCAGACAATATCGAATCTCTACATGGCCATCGAACACGGACTCGAGATTATACCGGTCCTGAATAAGATGGACTCCGCCAGCGCCATGCCTGAGGATGTGAAGGATCAGATCGTTGACCTCATAGGCTGCAAGCGCGAAGAGATAATCGAGGCAAGCGCCCGCACCGGGATGGGGGTGGAGCGTATTATGGAAGAGATAATTACCAAAATACCGGCACCCAAGGGCGATCCGGATGCACCTCTCCAGGCGCTGATATTTGACTCTGTCTTCAACTCCTTCAGGGGAATCATCGCATATTTCAAGATCTCCCATGGCACAATAAGGACCCATGACATGGTCAAGTTCGTTAATACGGGAAGCGAATACGATGCCGATGAAATTGGTGTGCTGAAGATCAAGAGGGAACCGCGCGATATCCTGAGCGTGGGAGACGTGGGATATATTATTTCAGGCATCAAAGTCTCAGCCGAGGTGAAGGTGGGTGATACAATCACGCATGTGGCCCGGCCATGCGAAGGGGCCATCGCGGGCTTCGCCGATGTGAAGCCGATGGTATTCGCCGGTATCTACCCGGTTGATGCCGATGACTATGAGGATCTGCGCGCATCCATAGAAAAACTGCAGCTCAATGACGCCTCACTGACCTTCGTGCCGGAGTCGTCTGCTGCTCTCGGCTTCGGCTTCCGTTGCGGTTTCCTTGGACTGCTTCACATGGAAATAATACAGGAACGGCTCGACAGGGAGTTCAATATGGATGTAATCACCACCGTGCCGAACGTCTCATTCAGGGTGCTGACTACGAAAGGTGAAATAATTGACGTCCACAACCCTTCCGGGATGCCCCCGGCAACAACAATTGACGAGATAGAGGAGCCATATATACACGCTCAGGTAATCTCCAAGTCGGAGTACCTGGGCTCCATACTCAAGCTCTGCATCGACAAGCGCGGGACGATGAAGAACCAGGTATACCTCACAAGTGACAGGGTGGAGGTGACCTTTGACATGCCGCTGTCAGAGATCGTATTTGACTTCTATGACAAGCTGAAGAGCATTTCGAAGGGATACGCCTCGTTCGACTATCATATCACTGATTATAAGAAGGCTGACCTCGTCAGGCTCGATATACTGCTCAACGGAGAGATGGTTGATGCCCTCTCAACTTTGATTTACAGGGGACACGCCTACGACTTCGGGCGCAGGATGTGCGAGAAGCTGCGAGAGCTCATACCGCGGCAGCAGTTTGACATCGCCATACAGGCAGCTATTGGCGCCAAGATCATAGCACGCGAGACCGTCAAGGCCGTACGCAAGGATGTTACAGCCAAGTGCTACGGCGGTGACATCACCAGGAAGCGTAAACTCCTTGAAAAACAGAAGAAAGGGAAGAAGAGGATGCGCCAGATCGGCAATGTGGAGGTACCGCAGCAGGCGTTCCTGGCAGTCCTCAAACTGGACTGATGTTAAAAAATTAACACCAGATATTGCTTATGAAGAAATTATGCTAACTTAGCGCTGCATTGGGCTTTGACGGGAAGAATACCAATTTGTCGATTGACCCTGAAATTAACCTAGACTCATACCCTGCCCGGATCACTCCGGGCGGGGTATTTATCTTTTAGCAGAGCAGTTTGTAGCCCTTGCCGTGGATATTGAGGATCTCCACATTTT
>CAZHAI010000167.1:0-5376 GCA_964530645.1 uncultured Rikenella sp.
ATAGTGAGTCTTCCGTCCTCAGTCTTCAGTCAGTCAATATGTTATTTGACTGCCAACTGCGGATTGCCAACTGCCGACTGATTTTGCGCCTCCCGCATCACCCTCATGAAATTCCCGCCCCATATCCTGGCGATGTCATCCCTGCTGTAACCGCGGCGTATCAGCTCCTTTGTTATGTTTTTCATCATCGAGACATCTGAGCAGTCCTCAAGACCGCCGCCGCCGTCGAAGTCGGACCCTATCCCGACATATTCGATACCGATCACGTCAACCACGTGCTGGATATGGTTCACCGCATCTTCAACCGTAGCAAGTTTGATGTACTGTTTTCTGAGCTCCGAGAACTCTATCCAGCGCTGCTCCTGCTGTTCCGCGGTAAGGTCAGGTCCCATGGCCATCCACTTATCGCGCAGTTCCTTCCTTTTTTCCTCATAAACCGGATTGGGTTCAGGCTGACGAAGATAGTCGCTGAGTATGCATATCTGGATGACGCCGCCGTTCTTCCTGAGTGCCTGCAGCATGTCATCGTCCAGGTTACGAGGGCTTTCGCAGAGCGCCCTGCATGAAGAATGTGACGCTATCACCGGGGCCTTCGATACAGCCAGGATGTCATAGAATGATTCGTCAGAGGCATGTGACACGTCAATCAGCATTCCCACACGGTTCATCTCCGCGACAACCTCTTCGCCGAAGGCGGAGAGACCGTTATGTTCAGGTCCGGCTTTGTCGGTAGAGGAATCGCAGATATCATTGTTTGATGAGTGACACAGGGTTATATACCTGGCTCCCAGATCATAATATTGCTTTATTCTACCGAGATCGGTACCGACAGGGTAGCCGTTTTCTATTCCAATGAATATAGCAACCTTACCGTCTGCCTTGTGTCTCAGTGCATCGTCAGGGGTAAGGGCTATGCCGGCCTGATCTGAATTACGGGCCAGGTTTGCGTAAATCGAATCGAAGGTAGCGAGAGTATTGCTGTGTTCCTTTTCAAAGGCCTCAGGGGTACGCGGACCCTGTCCGAGGAAGATTGCAAAGAACTCCGCATCAAGCCTCCCCTCCTTCATCCTCGGGAAATCGACACAGCCTTTGTCACTGCGAACGCCCGGATCAAATCCGCCGCTCCTGACGAAGCGCATGGGGGTGTCAGAGTGGGTATCGATTGACAGAAAATCATCATGCATCTTTTCCGCCTTGCGGTTGATTTTCTCCTCGCTTGTGGTGCATGAAGCGCCAATGAGGAACAGTAGCAAAAGGATATATTTTGTATGCATCGTTATCATTTTGGTTGACCATGCTAATATATGAATATCAATTGCTGATTGTCACGTGCTGAACCCTGCCAAAGAATTAAAAAAGGTTAAATGTATGATTATGAACCGCCGGTGCAGCCAATTAGAGCAGGCAGACTCCGGGGGCACAAAAAAAAGCCCCGACTGAAAGTGTCGGGGCAGCCATGAAAAGAATGTAAAAATTGCTTTTGGACAGTAAAAAGCATCTTTAAAGTCTCACGACTTAATATCGTTCTGAACCTGTCAGATTATCTTCTTAACGCAAATATAATAAAAATGATTCGCAGATGTATCACTTAATTTCATAAACAACATCATTGAATCATACTCTGAGGGTCATGCAACTATGTTAACTTTGATGCGTCATTTATCAAGAACGACCTGAAACTTGGCAACACCGGAATTGCACATACATGAGAAGCTCATTGAAGAGTGCCGCAGGGGGAGCCGGAAAGCACAGTTCAGGCTGTATGAACTCTATTCAAAGGCTATGTTGAACACCGCATACCGGATTATGGGTAGCAGGGAGGAGGCTGAAGATATGTTGCAGGAGGCATTTACCGATTGTTTCACGAAGATAGGGACATACCGCACTGACTCCACCTTCGGCGCCTGGCTGAAGACTATTGTAATCAACCGCTGCATCACAAGGCTCCGCAAACGTGAGGCCGATCTAGTATATGTTGATGATTACAGCCGGCACGAAATGCAGCAGGAAGAACCGCAGGAGACCGTATGGCCCAGCCCGCAGGTCATAGCCAGGGCGGTGGAGAGACTGCCGGAAGGGTACAGGGTGGTCTTCAGCCTCTACCTTCTCGAGGGGTACGATCATACTGAAATTTCCCAGATACTCGGCATCGCTGAGTCGACTTCAAAGACACAGTATGCAAGAGCAAAGGAAAAACTGAAAAAGATTTTATCTGAAATGCACAGTCATGGATGAACTTGAGAAGCACATAAGAAACGTCAGAGACGAGCTCGACATTCACGAACCGGGTCCGGGACTCTGGGGCAGGATCGAACCGGGTCTTCCCGGCAGGGAGAGGCACCTGCATGGTTATCTCTGGCGCGCAGCCGCTGTCATCATAGTCGCAGGAGCAGCGTTGGCGGTCATAGCAGGCATGCTCCGGACATCGGAGCGGCTGAATGACCCGCAGGTAACCGAGGTGCGTGAAACATACAGGTACTATGACGACAAGGTCAGGTCTCTCTACGAGGAGGCACAGCCTCTCCTGACATCCAACCCTGAAATCAGCAGTGAACTGACATCCGGCCTGAATGAGCTCGACAGCCTCTCGGCCCGGATCATCAGCGACCTGGATGACAACATCGCAAGCAGCGAGGTCATCGAAGCCCTGATCGGCAATTACAGGCTCCGCATCGAGCTGCTTGAGGACATGCTCATGCTGATGAAGGAGCATGACAGCGAAACAGAACAAACTACCGGCAATGAACTATAAGAAACTGTATCTACTGGCCCTCGTCCTGCCTGCAGGTCTGGCCCTCTGCGGGCAACAGGTCTCTGACAGCAAGACCCTGAGAAAATCGTTCCGGACAGGCAGCGATGCAGTCCTGGATGTGACAAACAAGTACGGTGATGTACACATCACACAATCGAAGACAGACTCAGTGACTGTGAGGGTGGAGATCTCCGCCTCGTCAAACAGCGGTGATAAGATTGACGCTATGATGTCTGACGTGGATGTGACAATCTCCATGACCGGTGAGACAGTAAGAGCCGAGACATCCTTCAGGAAGGGAATCACCCCTCTGTTCGAGAGCCTGAAGGGACTGACGAAGAACCTGATAAACTTCGACTCGAGGATGAAGATCGATTACTTCGTTGAGTGCCCTCCGAATACCGTCCTGAGGATTACAAACAGCTATGGCGATGTCTACATTGGTAACGAGACACCGGTGCTTGCTCTCAAGCTTTCAAACGGCAATCTTGACGCTGCCGCTGTTGGCAACGCCGAAATGATGGAGCTTACATTCAGCAAGGCCAACGTCCGGAGCATCAGGGAAGGTAAGGTGACACTCTCCTTCAGCGAGTTGCGGACCAGGGAAACAGGTAATATCAAGCTTGCCGCAGTCTCATCGAAAGCATGGATTGACGCCTGCGGAACAACCGACCTGGACTCAAAGCGCGATGACCTGCATTTCGGTACTGTCAGGGTCCTGACAGGAACAAGCTATTTCAGTGACATCATAACCGACCGCCTCAGCGGTGAGATAAACATGTCAGTCAAGTACGGGAACCTGTCATTTGAGCTGATAGAACGCGGCTTCAGCCTTATTGACATAAAGTCATCCTATGCCGACCTGGATCTGGTTCTGGAAGAGCATTCAGCCTACGATCTTGAGATAAGGCATGAAAGCGCCTTTGTCTCATTGCCGGGGGTCACGCCTGAACCTGAGCGCACAGAGATCAGTGCCCAGGACAAGCTTTTCATGACGAAGGGATCCGTAGGCACCGGAGCAAACCGCTCACCGGTAAGAATTGATGCCACCAGGGGAGAAATACGGATCCTCCAGAAGTAAATTTTTTAAGCGGGGATGCAACCGATGCAGATTTTCTGTGTCCTTGATAAGGAACAGTAAAAGGAAAAGAAAGATGAAAAAAGTAATTCCCGCCATTATTCTGGCTATGACAACCCTTGCTGCCTGCTCCATGTTCGTTGACTGCATCGACGGCAACGGCGATGTTGAGACAGAAGTCAGAGACGCAGTCCCCTTCACGGCTATTGCCAATGAGACCTCTTTCCACGTGACCTATATTCAGGGTGATGAACACACAATCACCGTTGAGGCTGAGAGCAATATCCTGCCCTATATTGAAACAAAGATCAGGGCCGGAGCGCTTGAGATCAGTACAATCAGGGGCACACATTGCCTTAACTACACAAGGCATCCCGTCATCACGGTGACAGCTCCGGTAATAAACGAGATTGTCAACGCAGGGTCAGGCGACTTTCTTTCCGGTGACCTGTCAGGCACCAGTGTAAGGATAGTCAGCAGTGGATCGGGTGACATCACAGCCGGAACATTGACCGGCAGCGAGGTCTCCCTGGTTATGTCAGGGTCAGGAAACGTGATGACAGACGATATTGTCGCCACCACGATGAAAGCCACCCTCTCCGGGTCAGGAGACCTGACGATGACAGGCGAGGCTGTCACCAGCAGGTATGTTGTCTCCGGTTCAGGGTCGGTATTCTCGAGGTATTTCTCAACTGAAACCGCCACGATTACAATGTCAGGATCAGGATCGGTCTACACCACGGTCCAGGACAATCTTGACGCGGTCCTCAGCGGGAGCGGCAACATCTACCTGCAGGGAGATCCTGCAATAAACGTGACCCGTACAGGATCGGGGCAGATCATCCGTCTGTAAACTATTTCTGTATATATGGCAGTAGCGGCAAGTCTGAGACCTGCCGCTACTTTCATGTATATAAAATACGTTGATTACAGGAGAATCAGGTAAGATCGATCTCGTTTCCCTGCCTGTCAAAGAATTCGTATTGCAGGAAGTGGTATGACTCGATTCCCTGTACCTTGATGCTCACCCCGTGCTTCTTGTTGATCCTGCCGATCCTGGTGAGAAGCCCTTCCTTCAGGTAGGCTGCCACGTACGGATGGGTGCGAAGAATGAACTTGCTTGTCTTTACCTTCTCGAGAATGGATGCCAGTGTGCGCTCAATCTCATCGGTAAGGAGGATAGCCGGGGCTGTCTTTCCCTCTCCCCTGCAGACCGGACACTTTTCGTCGGTGACGATTGTCATCTCCGGACGCACCCTCTGGCGCGTTATCTGCATCAGTCCGAATTTACTGAGGGGTAATATGTTGTGCTTGGCTCTGTCAGCACTCATCAGCTCTTTCATCCTGTCAAAGAGAGCCTGACGGTTGTCATTCGACTGCATGTCAATGAAGTCGATCACGATTATACCGCCCATATCCCTGAGTCGCAGCTGCCTGGCTATTTCCCTGGCAGCCTCGATGTTGACAGATAAGGCATTTGACTCCTGATCTGAGCCTGTTTTTGACCTGTTGCCGCTGTTGACGTCTACGACGTGCAGTGCTTCAG
>CAZHAI010000168.1:0-5347 GCA_964530645.1 uncultured Rikenella sp.
GAAGATGCCAAAGACAAAGTACAAGTTCAATCACGAGACGCTCAGCTTTGACAGGATAAAGCTGGGTCTCAGACAAACCTTCCTTCGCCTTTTCGGCTATTTCGTCGCCTCGGTTTTCCTTGCCGGTATCTATGGCTTCATCTTCATGTTCATATTTGACTCCCCCCAGGAGAAGGCTCTCAAGAGGGAGATAGCGCAGCTCACGCTTCAGTACGATCTGATGAACAGGGAGATGGAAAATGTTGAAAAGGTGCTGGTGCATCTCCAGGAGACAGATGACAACCTTTACAGGACTATCTTCGAAACCGAACCGCTTCCCTCATCGTACCGTGAAGGGGGGATAGGAGGGGTCAACAGGTACCAGGAGCTCGAAGGCTTCTCCAATTCGGAACTGGTTATTGAGACAGCCAGGAAGCTTGACGGGATCAGAAAAAAAATATATGCCCAGTCACAGTCATTTGACGAGCTGATAGCATATGCCAGGGAGAAAGAGGAGATGCTCAGCAGCATCCCTGCCATTCAGCCACTCTCAAACAAGGATCTGAAACGTACTGCGTCAGGCTTCGGATACAGGATTCATCCCATCTATAAGATATCAAAGTTCCATGCGGGAATGGACTTTACCGCACCCACCGGTACGGATGTGTACGCAACGGGCAATGGCGTCATAAAGGAGGTCAAGTCGGCACGCCGTGAGCTTGGGAATCATATCATAGTTGATCACGGCTTTGGCTATCAGACTGTATACGGGCATCTTAACGGCTTCAATGTCAGGGTAGGGCAGAAGGTCAAGAGGGGTGATGTAATCGGATTTGTGGGAAGCACCGGTCTCTCCACGGCGCCTCATCTTCATTACGAGGTTCACGTGAACGGTTCCTATGTTGATCCTGCCCTCTATTACTTCAATGATCTCACTCCGGAGGAATACGAAAGGATGCTTGAGATCTCAACAAAGAGCGGGCAGACCTTCGATTGATTGAAATAATTCATCATGCCTTACAGGGAAAAGAAAGTGGAGAAGCTCTACTACCAGATCGGGGAGGTCTCCGAAATGTTTTCAGAGCCTGTTTCCACTATACGCTTCTGGGAAAAGGAGTTTGACATCCTGCGGCCCAAAAAGAACAACAAGGGTAACCGGCTCTTCATGCAGGAAGACATTAAGAACCTGAGGCTTATATACCACTTACTCAGAGAGCGCGGCATGACCCTTGACGGGGCAAAAAAATACCTGAAGAACAATCGCGACGAGACCGATTACCGGCTTGAGATAGCGGATACCCTGCGTGGCATAAGGGCTATGCTTGTGGAGATCAGGGACGAAATCAAGTGATTTGACTGTGATTACCATTGGCAAATTTGTCAGATGGCTCGAAGAGCTGATACCGTTATCTTTCCAGGAGGATTATGATAACAGCGGCCTGCAGGTTGGAGACCCGTCTGCAGTGGTCAGTTCCGTGCTGCTTACAGTTGATGTGACCCCGGAAGTCATTCAGGAGGCGGTCAGCAACGGATGCAACCTGATTGTGTCGCATCACCCGCTAATATTCAGGCCCATGAAACATCTTGTTTACGGCAGCAACAGTGAGGTGTGCGTTGCCGCGGCGCTGAAGAACGGGGTGGCTGTATACTCGGCGCATACAAATTTTGACAACAGTGCCGGCGGGGTAAGCCACATACTTGCTGAGAAGTTAGGACTGCAAAAGATCCGGGTTCTTGAACCTCTGAGGGGAAGGCTCTTCAAGCTTGTTACATTTGTTCCGGAGGCTCATGCCGGCAAGGTGAGGGATGCTCTCTTTTCCGCCGGGGCAGGGCATATCGGCAATTATGACCGCTGCAGCTTCAATGTTCACGGCGAGGGAACATTTCGTGCCGGTGAGGGTGCTGAGCCTTTTGCTGGCAGTGTGGGAGCAGAGCACACGGAGTCCGAGGTGCGTATTGAGGTTATTGTGCCGTTGCATCTCAAGGGAGCCTGTGTCAGGGCGATGCTTGCGGCGCATCCCTATGAGGAGGTTGCATGGGATCTGATTCCGCTTGATAATGAGTATCACGGCGCCGGCGCGGGCGCCATTGGCGCCCTGCCAGAGCCGCTGGCAGGCGCGGCGCTGCTGAAGGTGCTGAAGGACCTGACGGGCCTCCCGGTCATCCGCTACAGCGGTGACCCCGCCCGCACCGTCTCAACGGCAGCCGTCTGCGGCGGGGCAGGCTCCGCCCTCATCAACGCCGCCGCGCACGCCGGCGCCGACGTGTTCATCACCGGAGACATCAAATACCACGCCTTCACCGAAGCACCCGCCGGAATGCTGGTGGCTGACATAGGACATTATGAAAGCGAAAAATTCTCTTTGGAAATTCTCTTCAACCTGATTCAGAAAAAATTTCCTAACTTTGCACTCCGGTTTTCCGGGATAACAACCAATCCCATTAATTACTACGGGTATGACAAAACAGACTAAAACAGTTGAGACTGAACTTACGATAGAGGAAAAGCTGAGAGCACTCTATTCTCTCCAGCTTGTTGATTCAGAGATAGATAAAATACGTACACTCAGAGGTGAGCTGCCTCTTGAGGTACAGGACCTGGAAGATGACGTGGCAGGATTGGAGACCAGGATCGGCAACCTGAAGAGTGAGCTCGCCGAGCTTGAAAAGTCGATCGTTGGCAAGACAAATGAGATTACCGCTTCACAGGCACTAATAAAGAAATACGAGGAGCAGCAGAACAACGTCCGCAATAACCGCGAGTACGACTCTCTTTCCAAGGAGGTTGAGTTCCAGACACTTGAGATCGAGCTCTGCAACAAGAAGATCCGCGAGTTCACCGCCCAGGTAGCCGAAAAGAAGGAGGTTATGGCTGAAGCACAGACAGCTCTCGATGAGAGGACTCGCGATCTGGATGGTAAGAAATCCGAGCTTGATGACATCACCCGTGACACCCAGAAGGAGGAGGAGAATCTTGTCGGCAAATCAGACGAACTGCAGACCAAGATTGAAGACAGGCTGCTTACCGCATACAAACGCATTCGCCTGAATGCCCGCAACGGTCTTGCCGTTGTACCTGTAAAAAGGGATGCATGCGGCGGCTGCTTCAACCAGATCCCCCCGCAGCGTCAGCTTGACATCCGCTCACGGAAGAAGATAATCGTCTGTGAATACTGCGGACGCATACTCGTTGACGATGAGATCGTCGGCGAGACAAATGTCTGAATCTGAAAGTTACCGATATACAGAGAGACGTCGCAACCGGCGTCTCTTTTCGTTTTAGTATATTTGTCATCATGATATAAATGGCCAGCAAAATGAACGATTTCAAATCGCAGGTCCGCGAGGGCATTCCGGTTAGCCTGCCTGAGCATAAGCCTTATGACCCTTCTGTAAATCATGCACCGCGACGCCGCGACCTGCTGACAGACGAAGAGAAGAAACTCGCCCTGCGCAATGCACTGAGATATTTCCCGCCTTCACTGCACGGGGTGCTCGCGCCTGAGTTCGCGGCGGAGTTGCGTGACCGCGGACGTATTTACATGTACCGTTACAGACCGTCATATGAGATGAAGGCCAGGCCGCTAAACGATTATCCCCACCGTTCGGTCCAGGCCGCTGCAATTATGCTCATGATAACAAACAACCTCGATCCGGCAGTGGCGCAGCACCCGCATGAGCTTATCACATACGGAGGGAACGGGGCCGTCTTTCAGAACTGGGCCCAGTACAGGCTCACAATGAAATATCTTTCTGAGATGACCGACGAGCAGACGCTTGTAATGTATTCGGGTCATCCCCTGGGGCTCTTCCCCTCGCACAGGGAGGCGCCGCGCGTGGTTGTAACAAACGGTATGGTCATTCCCAATTACTCATCACAGGATGACTGGGAAAGGTTCAATGCGCTCGGCGTCTCACAGTACGGGCAGATGACTGCCGGCTCATACATGTATATCGGCCCCCAGGGGATAGTCCACGGTACCACAATCACCCTTCTCAATGCTTCCCGCCGCCTGAAACCGGTGGATGACAGCTCAAGGAAGAGCAGGCTCTTTATCTCCTCCGGACTGGGAGGCATGTCCGGAGCACAACCCAAAGCCGGTAATATTGCTGGTGTGGTCTCGGTAATAGCCGAAGTCAACCCCAGGGCAATAACAACCCGCTATTCGCAGGGTTGGGTTGATGAGGTACATGAAGATCTGGCCGTTCTGGCTGACCGGGTAAGGAGAGCCTGCGGCAGCGGCGAGGCAGTCTCGCTGGCCTTTCACGGCAATATTGTCGACCTGTGGGAGAGTTTCGCCGAAGAGGGTCTCTGGGCTGACCTCGGATCCGACCAGACATCGTTGCATAATCCATGGGCCGGAGGATATTACCCGGCCGGGATCAGCTTTGACGAGGCCAATGCCCTGATGGCCGATGATCCTGAAACCTTCCGCAAGCTTGTACAGGCATCACTGCGCCGCCAGGTGGAGGCCATCAAGGTGCATACAGCTCACGGCACATATTTCTTCGATTACGGAAACGCATTTCTGCTTGAGTCGTCACGCGCCGGAGCCGACATTGGTGACGGCCGGGGAGGGTTCCGCTACCCGTCATATGTGCAGGATATAATGGGTCCCGGCTTTTTTGACTACGGGTTCGGACCCTTCCGCTGGGTTTGCTGTTCAGGAGATCCGGCCGACCTGGAGAAGAGTGATGCAATCGCTGCTGCCACGCTTGAGAGACTGATGAAGGAATCGCCTGACGATATCAGGCAGCAGATGTCTGACAATATTCACTGGATACGTGAGGCGGGCCGTAACAGGTTGGTTGTCGGGTCCCAGGCACGCATTCTTTATGCCGATGCTCTGGGCAGGACGAAGATAGCGGCTGCTTTCAACGAGGCCATTGCTGCAGGAATAATCAGCGGTCCGGTAGTGATAGGCCGTGATCATCACGATGTCTCTGGCACTGACTCGCCCTTCAGGGAGACGTCGAATATTTATGACGGATCGCGTTTCACAGCCGACATGGCAGTGCAGAACGTTATCGGCGATGCATTCAGGGGCGCCACATGGGTATCAATCCACAACGGAGGAGGAGTTGGCTGGGGAGAGGTGATCAACGGAGGGTTCGGGATGGTTCTTGACGGCACTCCCGAGGCCGATCGCCGTTTGCGGTCGATGCTCCTGTGGGATGTCAACAACGGTATCGCGCGCCGAAGCTGGGCCAGGAACAGCGGGGCTGTAGCCGCAATAACAAGGGAGATGGAGCGCACGCCGGGACTGGTTGTCACCATGCCTGAGGAGGCGGATGACGGATTGATTGAGGAGGCGTTATGGTAAGTCAGCAGTCGGCAGTCGGCAATCGGCAATCGGCAATAGTGGTT
>CAZHAI010000169.1:0-5340 GCA_964530645.1 uncultured Rikenella sp.
GCGGGATCGATCAGAAAAAACTTATTGAGCTCATCGTCAAGGCGATGGCAAAAAACCCAAGACAACCGTTAAACTACAAGCAAATCGCCGCAAAGCTAAAAATAACAGAAAAGGAGGAAAAGCGGGCGCTCTCTGAAGCCCTTCTCAGGATGAAGAAGGACGGCACTGCCGATGAGCGTGGGCACGGCAAATATGTACTTAAGGCCGTCGGCGGCTATGTAACCGGTACAATCGACCTTACCAAATTCGGATACGCATTCGTGATCACCGATGAGATGGAAGATGATGTTTTCATCGCAGCGCGAAACCTTAATACCGCGCTCCACGGCGACCAGGTGAAGGTGCTGCTGTATGCCCGCCACAAGGGGAAGCGCCCCGAGGGCGAAGTGGTAGAGATCATCAACCGTTCACGAGCTACCTTTGTCGGATCGATAGAGCTCACCAAACAATTCGCATTCCTTATACCCGACAACAAGAACATGCCGTTCGACCTCTTTATTCCCCTCGCAAAACTCAACGGGGCAAAGCAGGGACAGAAGGCCGTGGCGCGTATAGTGGAGTGGGACCAGCGCTCGCGAAACCCGGTGGGCGAGATAATAGAGGTGCTCGGCAACCCGGGTGAGAATGATACGGAGATGCATGCCATCCTGGCCGAGTTCGGGCTGCCCAACAGATTTGATCCCGAGATCGAGGCTGCGGCAGAAAAGATTCCCGCTGAGATTACTGCTGAGGACATATCCGCGAGGCGTGATTTCCGCGAAATCCCAACCTTCACGATTGACCCTGAGGACGCCAAGGACTTCGACGATGCCCTCTCGATGAGGAAACTGCCCAACGGAAACATCGAGGTCGGTGTGCATATCGCCGACGTCACCCATTATGTCAGACAGGGCTCACCGATAGAAAAAGTCGCCCAGGAAAGAGCAACCTCCGTCTACCTGGTCGACCGCACCATACCGATGCTCCCTGAGAGGCTCTCAAACCATATCTGCTCGCTTAACCCGTCAGAGGACAAGCTGACCTATTCAGCTGTTTTTGAGATGGATGCGAAGGCTAACGTTGTGAATGAGTGGTTCGGACGCACCGTCATAAGTTCAGACATGCGGTTTTCATATGGCGAAGCCCAGAAGGTTATTGACACAGGTGAGGGTGATATGAAGGAGCAGATTCTGACCCTCCACAACCTGGCACAGCTGCTGCGAAGCAAACGTTTCGCCTCCGGTTCGTTCGCCTTCGAGAGGCTCGAGGTCAAGTTCAACCTGAGTGAGAAGGGAGTGCCCCTGGGCATTCTCTTCCGTGAGTTCGGAACTTCCAACCAGTTAATTGAAGAGTTCATGCTGCTTGCCAACAAGCGGGTGGCTGAATATGTCGGCAGAAAACTGAAAGGAAAAACATTTGTGTACCGTATCCATGACAAGCCCGATCCTGAGAAACTGAGCTCGTTCAGCTACTTCATCAAGCGGTTTGGCTATGAGATTGACACTGCAAACGTCAAGGGCCTCCCGGCAGCAATGAACAAGCTGATGGAGGAGGTCTCGGGAAAGAAAGAGCAGAACATCGTCGAGACCCTCGCCCTGCGCTCCATGGCCAAGGCGGTCTATTCCACCGACAACATCGGCCATTATGGCCTCGCTTTCGGGCATTATACCCACTTCACCTCGCCCATCCGCAGGTACCCCGACATGATGGTGCACAGGCTGCTGACAAAATATCTGGAAGGACAACCGGCACGCGATAAGGACAAGTATGAAAAAATGTGCGAACACTCCTCTAAGATGGAGCGCCTTGCAACCGACGCCGAGAGGGCATCGATCAAGTACAAGCAGGTGGAGTTCATGAGCGACAAGATCGGGAAAGTGTACGAGGGCGTGATCTCCGGCGTGACCGAATGGGGCATCTATGTCGAGATCATTGAGAACCAGTGCGAGGGAATGGTTGCCATCAGGGAGTTGCAGGATGATTACTTCGAATATGACGAGGAAAACTACTGCATACGCGGAAGGCAGTCAGGCAAGGTTTACATGCTTGGCGACAAGATCAGCGTTGAGGTGGTGAAAGCCGACCTTCAGAAGAGGCAACTTGATTACCGGCTGGCTGGTTCAACTGAGAAGGAATAACCTGATAAGACAAATACCGGGGGTGCACTGAAGTGTTTAATCCGGTCACTGCCTGGCCTGATCGTTATTGATCAGCTCAAGAAGTTTGTCAAGTGCTTCTGCTTCAGGCACGTTTTTGAGAACAGCTTCGGTTCCCCGGTAGATGTGGACTTTCCCCTCTCCGGCGCCAACGTATCCGTAATCAGCTCCGGCCATCTCGCCGGGGCCGTTGACCACGCATCCCATCACTGCTATCTTCATTCCGGTGAGGTGTGCTGTGGCCTCCTTCACTTTACGCACCGCCTCCTGCAGGTTAAACTTCGTCCGGCCGCAGGTGGGGCATGAGATGTACCTGGTGCGGGTGATCCTCGCCTCGGTAGCCTGAAGAACGGAGAATGCCAGCCTTCGCAGTGCATCTCCCTGAACTGCACCACTGTTTGATATGCAGAGTCCCGCCGGATGGCGCGCAATAAAGAATCTTCCGAGCAGCGCGGCAGCTTCTATGGCCAGCTGTTCCGGATCGTCGCAGTTGAAAACGGGATTCAGAATCCGGTCATAAGCCTGCCTGCCCTCCGTAGCCTGAAGCTCATCAGGTGAGGCGGTCAGCACATCACCTGTGTATGGTGCGCCTGACTCATCGTTGAAACGGTCTCTTTCACGGGTATATACCTGCGGGAACCATCTCTCCCCCGGCCTTCGCTTCTCCAGCGGCGCAACAGGATTCTTCACCCGGCCTGCCTCACCGGCAACAGCCTTTATGATTGCGCGGGCAACAGGTATCTCGGCCTCGGGCGGCTCAGAAAGCGATACCCTGACCGTATCACCTATCCCCTCAGCCAGCAGCGTACCCGTCCCGGCGGCGGAGATTATCCTCCCGTCCTCGCCCTCGCCCGCCTCAGTGATGCCCAGGTGAATGGGGTAATGCATCCCCTCTTCAAACATCATCTTCACCAGGAGCCGGTTGGCCATAACCATCGTGAGTGTGTCTGAAGACTTCATTGAGACTACGATCCTGTTGAATCCTTCTCCCCTGAATATCTTCAGGAACTCTATTGCCGACACAGCCATCCCCTCGGGGGTGTTGCCATAGCGGGTCATGATCCGGTCAGAGAGCGAGCCGTGGTTTACCCCTATGCGGACAGCGGTACCATATTCAGTACATATCTTTATGAGCGGCATCAGTCTCTCCCTGGTGCGTTCCAGTTCTGCCTTCCACTCGGAGTCCGAGAACTCCTGCCTGATGAATGAAGCACGTTTGTCAGCATAGTTGCCAGGGTTGATGCGTACCTTTTCAACGATCCGTGCAGCCACCTCGGCAGCACCCGGATTGAAGTGGATATCGGCGCACACCGGCGTTTCAAATCCTGCCGCCCGAAGTCCGCTCTTGATGGCAGCAAGGTTCTCCGCTTCCCGGACTCCCTGGGCCGTAAGCCTCACCAGCTCACCTCCCGCCTCAATGATCCGGATGCACTGGCTGACGCTCGAAGCCGTGTTGAGGGTGTCTGTGTTGGTCATGCTCTGAACGCGTACGGGGAGATCGCCCCCCATTGTCAGGCTGCCGATCTGAATAATATCTGATTTGTAAGGGGTGAGGCTCATGCCGTTATCTCCCAGTCGTACCCGTCCTTGCGGTCCTTGACCGTGATCCCCAGTTCGCTCAGCCTGTCGCGTATGCGGTCAGAGACAGCCCACTCCTTCTTCGCCTTCGCCTCCTGCCTGATGTCAAGGAGCAGTTTCAGGACGCCTTCCAGCCTGTCGTTGCCGGCCGACTCCTCCGCCCTGAGGCCGAAGAGATCATGTATGAATATGCGGAAGAGTTCCTGCAGTGACCTGATATCCTCTGCCGAAAGCTTCTCCTTCCCATCGTTGACCAGGTTGATGATCCTGACTGCGTCGAAGAGGTGGGCAATTGCGATGGGTGTATTCAGATCATCGCTCATGGCCTCATGGCACTTCGCGGCGATGCCGCTTATATCAGCAGTAGAGCTCCCGCCAGGTATCAGCCCGGCCAGAGTTTTCTCCGCATTCATCAGTTTCTGCAGTCCCAGCGAGGCTGCCAGCAGCGCCTCATTGCTGAAGTCGAGCGTGCTGCGGTACTGAGCCTGAAGCATGAAGAAGCGGATGGTCATGGGTGAATATGCCCTGGCCAGAAGCTTATGCGATCCGGAGAACATCTCCTCGAGGGTGATGAAGTTGCCGAGTGACCGTGCCATCTTCTGGCCGTTGATTGTCACCATGTTGTTATGCACCCAGTATCGCACCGGCTGGTGTCCCTGGGCAGCGGTGCTCTGGGCAATCTCGCACTCGTGGTGCGGGAAGATCAGGTCCATACCGCCACCGTGGATGTCAAATGTCTCACCTAAATATTTCGTGCTCATCACCGAGCACTCGAGGTGCCATCCCGGGAACCCGTCGCTCCACTTCGAGGGCCATCTCATTATATGTCCCGGTGCAGCCTTTTTCCACAGGGCGAAGTCGAACTGACCCCGCTTCTCATCCTGTCCCTCCAGTGCGCGGCTGTTGGCACGCATATCCTCCAGTATTCGTCCCGAAAGTGTTCCGTACTTGTGCGTTCTGTCATATTTCTCCACGTCGAAGTAGACCGAACCGTTTACCTCATATGCAAAGCCGCTCTCGATAAGCTTCTCAGCCAGCTGCTGCTGTTCGATTATATGGCCTGTTGCTCGGGGTTCGATGGATGGAGCAATGGTGTTAAGCTTCTCCATGGCACGATGGTAGTTGTTCATGTATTTCTGAACTATCTCCATCGGCTCAAGGTGTTCCTGCCGTGCCCGGCGGCTGATCTTATCCTCACCGGTTTCATCGGTTTCGTTCTCAAGATGACCCACGTCTGTAATGTTGCGCACATAGCGGACATTATAGCCCAGGTGCATCAGGTACCTGTACAGGACATCAAATGTCACTGCCGGGCGGGCATGGCCGAGATGCGCCTCACTGTACACAGTGGGTCCGCAGACATACATGCCGACAAACGGGGGGTTCAGCGGTTCAAACAGCTCCTTCCTGCGGGAAAGGGTATTGTATAGATAAAGTGGACTTTTCATTTCTGATGCCGTTTGTGCAAAAGTAATGCTTTTGAAGCAGAATGGCGCGGCAAACAACTGCATCCCACCCGTAAGGCCGCAGGCCTTTAAGAATTGTAAAAAGCCCCGGATCAAAGCAATCCGGGGCAGAGCCACCGGGGAGGAGCCCGGTGACAAGCGCAAAAAGCGAGGCATCATGC
>CAZHAI010000170.1:0-5274 GCA_964530645.1 uncultured Rikenella sp.
ACAAGTGGCGCATACTCCCTGGCCCTTGCGGCTGCACAGGCGTGATTCAGGTGAGATCCCTCGTAGACCGGCCTCAGGTCTGAGTGCGCATCAAGCTGAAGGATGGTAAGGTCGGTAAATGACTCTGAAACGGCGCGGAAGGCTCCTATACTTACTGTATGGTTTCCTCCGATCACAACCGGAAAACGGTTTTCGCCGAAAATGCGTGAGACAGACCTGTAGACGGCTTCGGTGACCTCCCCCGGGTCATCGCCGGACACAACAGGGGCAATAGTATGAATGCCCTGCTTATGGACTTCAGAACCGGTTTCGATATCATAGAACTCGAGCGCAGGTGATGCTTTAAGAATTGCTGCAGGTCCCCTGTCGGCCCCCTTTATGTAAGTGCTTGTGGCATCATAGGGTACAGGCACTATGATGATTTTGGATTCATCATAGCCGTAGACCACCTCGTCACCCCCGAAGTTGGTGATGGCCATGTTACTTCTTGTCTGCAGGTTTTGCCTTGCCTCCCTTAGGGGCTGGTGCTTTGCCGGTTTTGGCTGCAGGCTTGGATTTTTTCACACCGTCAGCCTTACCGGCTGAATCTGAAGGAGCCTCAGAGGCATCTCCATTGACGGCTGTCGTCTCATCCTTGCCTTCTTCCGGCTTCTCCTCTTCCTTCACAAGCAGGTTGAGCTTGTGGAGGATGTTGTACCAGTGAAGTACCTTCCTGATGTCGGAAGTGTAAACCCTGTCACGGTCGTACTCAGGCAGTACCTCAGCAAAGTATTTCTTCAGTTCGGCATCAGGCTGCTTGTGTGAGAGGCACTCCCCGCCATTCTCCTTATCAAATATCAGGTCCATCACCTTTGACAGAGGAACATCCTCGCCCGTGATGAAGATTGCGATCTCGTCCAGGGCGCTCACCTTTGCAGTGGCACCGGCGCTGAAGCGCCTTCCCGTCTCGAGATTTTCAACTATTACTGCATTCTTGCCCTGGGCGATGAATTTGAACAGTGTGCCTTCACCGGCTATAGCCAGAATATCTTTCAGGTTCATTTCTGTGAGAATTAATTGTTAGTACTTGTTTTTTAACTGTTTATCAGACAATATCTCGTTCTTTCTTTATCTTTTCCCAGGCCTGGTTAACTGCCTTGAACTTCTCTTCTGCCGATTTTCTGAAATCATCTCCCAGATGGCTTACCTTGTCCGGATGATACTTCAGCGCCATCTTCCTGTATGCCTTCTTAAGCTCATCATCAGTAGCGGTGCGCTCCACCTCCAGAACGCGGTATGCGGCATCAGTGGCCGGGATGAACATATTCCGTAACGACTCGTAGTCTGACGCCGAAATGCCAAGGTAATCCGCAATCGTCTTTATTACACTGACTTCTGCAGACTCGAAACGGTTGTCGGCAGCGGAAATGTTATAAAGGATATGAATGAGCTGCAGCCGCGAAGGGTAATCCATGTTTTGCCTGATCTGGGTGCAGACATCGCGAAGCGGGATGTCCTGTTTCAGCAGGTCCCTGAGCATCTGCAGCGCTTCCTGGGCCGTACCCGGGCCAAACTGAGAGACGAAAAACCGCTTGACATAATCGAGTTCTGATTTGAGTATCTTCCCGTCAGCCTTCATAACTGCGGCGATGAGCACAATAAGGCTCATCCCGAAGTCGCCCGGCGTTGTACGGTAGACCCTCCTGTCACCGGAGGGTTGCTCCCATCTCACAGAAGTACCGTCTACAACCGAGCCAATGAAGAACCCAAGAAGGCCACCTATCGGACCGCCGAAGACAAAGCCAAGGCCTCCGCCTAACCACTTGGCAAACTTACCCATCACTTATCCTTTCCTGAAAGACGGAGCATATCTTCGTGGATCTTCAGAATCTCCGGAATAATCATCTCGTTGTCAGAGTTGTTGATGACATAGTACGACTGCTCCTCCCTCTCTTCGTCCTCAAGCTGGTTATTAATCCTGCCGATAACCTCCTCACGGCTCAGGTCATTCCGTCCCATAACCCTGGAGATGCGCTCCTCAACCGGGGCGGAGATTGTAACCACCCTGTCAAGAAGCGCGTCTGCACCGGCTTCAAAAAGTATGGCGGATTCCATTATAACATACGGCGTCTCCTTGCCTGAGGCCCACGCCTCAAAGTTCCTGAGAACAGCAGGATGCACAGCCGCATTTACGCGTTTGAGAAGGTCCGGGCGGTTAAAGATCAGACGGGCAAGCTCCTTCCTGTCAAGAGGTCCGGAGATGTAAAGGTCCTTGCCTGCTATACTGTTGAGCTCCTCACGTATGGCCTGGTCGTCCTGCATGAGTTCTCTTGCAACTGTGTCAGCGACGAACACAGGTACCCCAAGAACCCTGAAGATCCTGCAGACAGTTGTTTTACCGCTGCCTATGCCGCCGGTTATGCCAAGCCTCTTTGTCATTGATGGAATGATCACTCCCTGGTTTGTTTCAGACCGAAGAATGATGTTGACTTGCCCTTGATTGTAACCTCTACAGTAACCCGCTTCTGCATGGTCTGAAGATAGTCAGGGCATTCCAGCGGGACTTTTAACTTGAAGTTATCATTTGTCCGTTTGAATTTCCTGTGTCTCGTAGGTATCCCGGCAATAGTGTCAAGCACATGCTGGGGGCCTGTGACCGTTATGCTGTCAGGATCAGCCACGATAATGACCTTCTTTCCCTCGGCCAGGTCCACCCGGAGGTCAGGTATTACCGGTAACCTCCTGGTTACCAGTTTGTCATAACCAAAGAAGAGAGTATCAGGCTGGATCGCCAGTATATCGAAATCAGCATGCAACTGTTTGGAAAAACTGTTGATGAGTCCGGAGGTCACAAGGTAGTACCGGGGCAAGGTTCCAGGGATCCTCCGGGGCGTGATCTTCGAAAAGTCGATCACGACAGGAGCCCTGCTGCCCGAAAGTTTCACCTTCAGGATTGAATATCCCGGCCCCCTGAGATCCATCTCAAGCTTGTCAGGCAGGTCTCCGGTAACAATACGGTCCTTCGGCGGATTGATATACCTGACCGGGTAGTTTATTGTACCCTGCAACTCTTTGCTGAGCTCATTCAGATACCAGAACACAAACGAAAGGAGCAGAAAAAAGGCGAAAACAGGGAGCTCCCTGTTCAGGAATTTTTCTCTTCTTTTTCGCTTGTCGGTCATTGTCTCAGGATGTCAGTTCCCGGAATTACTGTTTGGGTGTGAGATCAGAAGGATCCTTAAGGATGGCGCTCTTGTCAACCCTGATCCTGACATCGTTTGCGATCTCAACAGTTACAATGTTTTCAGCGACCTCAACAACCTTGCCATAGATGCCTCCTGTTGTAATAACCTTGTCTCCCTTGCCAATTGAATTCCTGTAATTGGTCAGTTCCTTCTGCTTCTTCATCTGGGGTCTGATCATAAAAAACCAGAAGACCACAAATACAAGAACCAAAGGCAGGAGTCCGGTAATGAGATTGGGGCTTCCCTGGGCCGGTGCGGCCTGTAAATAAATCGATGCGAGTGTTGTCATGTGTGTTGTTTGTGTTTATTATTTGAAATTTATATTGAATACTTTACCTGTTGTTCTGCTGCGGCTGGCCGCAGGTGTCCGTTGAATGATTACCTGCTGTTTTTAATTACATCGGCAATAATACGCAAAATAACTAAATTATTCTCTGCATTTGACTGAACTACAACTGTTTTTGTCTGCAGACCCTCCCTGCCGGATGTATCAAAGACCACTTCAATGGTCCCTGTTCCTCCCTGAGGGACGGGTTTCCTGTCATATTTTGGTACAGTGCATCCGCAGCTGGCAGATGCTGAGGTGATTATCAGGTCGGCATCACCTGTGTTGGTATAGGTGAAAATACATCCTACCCTCTCCCCTGCTTTAACCTTCCCGAAATTATGCTCCGGTGCATTGAAGGTCAGAATTGCCGTACCAGTGGTATCCGATGAAATGTTCTTTGCCGGTCCTGTCTGGTTTTGCCCGCAAGAGCCGGTCAGCATTGCTGCAGCCATAAGTCCGGCCATCAGATATGTGATCACGTTTCTCATTGTGAATCAGTATATTGTTTCCTGGTTGCGTCCGTTTTTATTTCTCTCCTATCAGGCCTCTGCCGGCTTTCGTAAAACCACCGCTGGCCCGCATCTCCCTGACGATTTTGTCAAGAATTCCGTTCACAAAAGTACTGCTTTTGGCAGTGCAATACTCTTTTGCAATTTCAATATATTCATTTAAAGTGACCTTAACCGGCACCTCTGGAAATTCAACCAGCTCAGCTATTGCCAGTTGCATCACGAGTTTATCCATTAGGGCAATCCTTTCAACCTCCCAGTTTGTTGTATGAGCATCAATCAGTGCACTGTTCTTTTCGCTGTTGAGAATGGACTTTCTAAGAAGCACCCTGACAAACTGTTCATCGTCGTCATTTGTGAATAGAGGTGGCATAGGTATGGCCCTTCCATCGTCGTGCTCCTTGAATTTGGCAATCGAATTGCGGATCATGGCAGCCACGAAGGGCAGGTCATCATTCCAGTAAACCGACTGTTCCTCGAGGCTGCCGGCAAGCTCCTCTGAGGCCGGGAAGAGTTTTGTGACAAGTTCCTTTATGAAGCGCTGGTCAGCGCGGTAGCTATTGTCTTCAGAGTTCATATATTCGATGAATGTCTCCCAGCTTGACATCTCGTTATATACAATCCTTACCACCTCAGGATGCTCAGACCAGGAGAGACCCTGTGTTGAAAGCCAGCGACTCAGCGTCCTCATGCTGTTTAGCTTGTCCTTCTTGGTCCAAAGAGCCGGCGCTGTCTGGCTGTAGATGCGAAGCGCTTCATTGTTTCTCAACTGGGTTATGACCCTGTTCTCGGCGAAGCGTGTGTTGGGATTCAGATCCTCCGGTCCTGGAATCCTTTTAGTGCCTGAAAGCACCACCTTGCCGCGGGCCAGATCCGAAAGGGCGATTAGCAGAAGGAGGAGATAATGGTAGAGGTCGTAGCTTTTCCTTATGCTTAACAACAGCTCCTGTTCCGCTGTGTCAAGGTCGTTAAGTTCCTTCCTGTTGCAGGCATACAGCACGGCAAGTGCCTTGATCCTGAGTTGTCTTCTGCTTATCATTTAAAGAACATGTTTTTCAGGCAGCAAAGATAGAAAAATCAACAACGCACGAAACGGCACAGCCAAAAAAGTACTGCAATTTGAATGCTCCATTTTGATATGATAAAATAATTCTTACTTTTGAGCATGCTAACCGATTGAAACCCTAAAACATTCGCTACTGATGGAAGACGA
>CAZHAI010000171.1:0-5257 GCA_964530645.1 uncultured Rikenella sp.
TGCGGTCTTTTTTTGAGGTTATGAGGGAATCAGTATTACATGCGCTGATACATATCTTTGCCATTATCTCAACCGTAAACCCTGCCGGGGTTACTGTAAGAGGCAAGAAGATTCTGCGCGGTTACCTCAGGAGATATCTTAACCAGGAGCTAGAGGAGGAGTACTTCAAGCTCTACGAGAACAACCTCCATTTTTATGAGCGTGAGCTAAGGGCGGTGGAAGAAGGCGAGCTCTCCGATGAAGACTCACTCATAACCTTTCAGATAACCAATATTTGCAGGCAGATCAAAAAAGGCCTCTTCATAGAGGAACGGATGATAGTCTTCCTGCAGCTGCTCGAGTTCGTTTATGAAGACGGGACAATCTCTGACCAGGAGTCGTCAATAATTGATATTGTTGCACGGACATTCAACATTTCGAAGCAGGAGAAGACAAACGCCCATGCCTTCATGCTCGGGATGAAATTCGACAGGATCAGCCCCGAATCGTTCCTTGCCATTGAGGGCGAAGGCAATATAGGTGAAGCATCTTCCAAATATGCCAACTACCACGAATGGCATCACCTTGTTACAAGGGGACTAAAGGGAACCATCTACGTGCTTTTCGTGCGCAGCACCGGTCATCTCCTTTTCATGTACGAAGGGAAGATGCAGCTCCACTTCAAGGGCCGCAATGTGGTGCCAATGAGACCGTTCCTGCTTGAGCCCGGAGTCAACATACGCGGCCAGGGGATCACTCCGCTATATTATACAGCCATTTTCAGGAAATTCATCAGGGCTAACTTCGTCGAGGACATCCTCTTCGAGGGTCACAACATCGAATACCATTTCAAGGGCTCGGACAATGGCATTCAGCCGATGAGCTTCAGCGTCAAGTCAGGCAACCTTGTTGGCATCATGGGAGGCAGCGGCGTTGGCAAGAGCACACTGCTGAATATACTCAACGGGAAGCTGAAACCTGAGAACGGTTCGGTCTTCATAAACGGATATGACCTGCATAACGAGCCCGATGAACTCAACGGACTCATTGGCTACGTCCCTCAGGATGACCTGCTGATCGAGGAGCTCACCGTTTACCAGAACCTTTATTACAATGCCAGGCTCACCTTTGGCGATTACGATGAGGAGAAACTGAACAATGTGGTGCTCTCCGTCCTTAAGGAGTTGGACCTCTATGAGTACCGTGATCTGCTGGTTGGTGATCCGCTGAACAAAAAGATAAGCGGCGGGCAGCGGAAGAGGCTGAACATCGGCCTGGAGCTGATGCGTGAACCGGCCGTGCTCTTTGCCGACGAACCCATATCAGGGCTTGCATCACACGACTCCGGAAATGTAATGGAGCTGCTTAAGGATCAGGCAATAAACGGCAAACTGGTCTTTGTGATAATACATCAGCCTTCATCTGACATCCTAAAGATGTTCGACAGGCTCTGGGTCCTCGACCGGGGGGGGTATATGATATATGACGGGGACCCCGTTGATGCAATTGTCTACTTCAAGACCGAGACCTCCCAGGCCAATGCTGCCGAGAGCGAGTGCCCCACCTGCGGCAACGTTGAGACGGATGAGATACTCCAGATAGTTGAAGCCAAGGTGGTTGACCCTGACGGACGGAGAGGGCAGGAGCGACAGGTCTCGCCGGTGGAGTGGTATCACCGGTACAGGCAAAAGATGGAACCTCCACTGACCGGGAAGCCCGAGATGAAGCCGCTGCCTGCAAGCAACTTCAAGATTCCGGACAGGATGAAGCAGGTGCGTACTTTTGTCAAGAGAAACCTCGTCAGAAAATACGCCGACAAGCAGTACCTGATTATAAATCTCCTTGAGCCGCCGCTGCTCGCTGTCATTCTCGGCATCGTCTCAAAATACCTCTCTGACGGAGTCTATCTCTTCTCAGACAACAAGAGTTACCCGGTTTTCCTCTTCATGAGCGTCGTCGTTGCCCTTTTCCTCGGGCTGACGGTCAGCGCCGAGGAAATATTTCGCGACAGGAAAATTTTGGAGCGCGAAAAGTACTTGAATATCAGTCGTTCAAGCTACCTTTTCTCAAAGATTAATTTCCTCTTTGGCCTCTCTGCAGTGCAGTCCCTGATATATGTGCTGATCTCCCATAAGATTCTTGAGGTTGACGGGATGCTGTTGCGGCACTGGCTGATACTGTTCACCACCTCATGTTTCGGCAATATGGTGGGGCTGAACATATCCGCAGGCATGAAATCGGTGATAAGCATCTACATCCTCATACCCCTCGTGCTGGTGCCGCAGTTGTTGCTGGGTGGGGCAATGGTGCGGTTTGACGACCTGCACCATTCACTCACCAGGAAGGTTTATGTCCCGGTACTGGGTGACATCATGACTACCCGCTGGTCATATGAAGCTATGGCCGTTGAGCAGTTCAGGTCAAACAGGTACATGAAGCCCTATTTCCCGACGGAGATGATGATCAGCCGCTACGACTGGCAATCGGCCTTCCTTATCCCCGAGCTGAAGCGCAAGAGCAACGAGTGTGCTTTTGCAGCAGGGAAGCCGGAGTATGAAGAGTCATACAGGAACAACCTTGAAAAGCTGGAGAGGTACATCGGGGACTTAAGTTCCGAAGCAGGTCTCGACCCGGCCCAGGCAATGAGGGTAATAAAGAGGGAACCATTTACAACTGATGCCTCGTACATTGTGAATGATTACCTGGACTCCCTGCAAAAGGTCATCCGCGGTTCTTTCCTGAGGCAAACTGCGATCAAAGACAGCATCACAAGGAAAATAGTAGATCGGATAGGACAGGATAAACTGGTGGAACTGCGAACTGCCAATCACAACAATGACCTGGCTGACATGGTGCTTAACCGTACTGTTCAGAAGAAGCTCTATGAGACTGACGGACAGATCATCCAGAAGTCTGATCCTGTTTTGATGCTTCCCGGGTCCAGGGTGGGGAGGGCACATTTCTACGCCCCTTTCAAGATAATCGGAAATCTTAAGATCAGTACGCTGTGGTTCAACATGATGGTGGTCTGGCTTATGAATATCCTGCTTTTCGTGACCCTCTACCTCAATCTCCTTAAGCTGCTCATGAACCTGATTGAACGAGTGAAAATACCCGGATTCGGATCTGACAGAGTAGTACCGCCATGGGAGCTTATCAAGTAAGACCTAAGAAGCACCTGGGGCAGCACTTCCTGAAGGATAAGAGGATTGCCGCAGCCATAGTCGACGCATTGAAGGCGGAAGGGTGTGACACCGTCATTGAGGTTGGTCCGGGGATGGGTGTACTGACGCAGTTCCTCACTGAGAAGAATCTCCCGCACCTCAGAGTCGTGGAGATAGACAGGGAAGCGGTGGAATATCTGAAAAACAATTTAGCCGGCTCAATTGAAATCATTGAGGGCGATTTCCTCGAGATGGATCTCAGGCCTCTGGGTGAGACCATTGCGGTCATAGGCAATTTCCCGTACAATATTTCGAGCCAGATCTTTTTTAAAATCCTGGAGAACAGGGGCAGGGTCACAGAGGCAGTGGGAATGGTGCAGAAGGAGGTGGCTGAACGGATCTGTTCTGATCCCGGCAGCCGTGTCTACGGCATTCTGAGCGTTCTGCTCAGGGCGTGGTATGACATTGAATATCTCTTCACGGTTAGCGAGAATGTCTTTTCTCCGCCCCCGAAGGTGAAGTCGGCCGTGATACGGCTCACACGCAACCGTGTAGAGCAGCTGGGATGCGATGAGAAGCTCTTTGTAAGCGTGGTGAAACGTTGTTTCAACCAGCGGCGTAAGATGATACGCAACCCGATAAAAGAGATGGTTCGCCATGATGCCGCCGACATGCCCCTGCTGACCCTGAGGGCTGAACAGCTTTCAGTAAGCCAGTTTGTGGAGCTGACGAACTGGGTTGCAACAAACAGAATGCAACAGCCGGGAAAAGAGTCCGGTGGTCAGAAGGAGTAGCCTATTGCTTCTACAGGGTTCATCCTCGATGCTGCCGATGCCGGAGCGAAACCGGCGAAGATCCCTATCGTGGCAGAAATGGCTATTGCCAGAATGATGTTTCCCGCCGTCAGATACATCCCCAGTGTGAAGAAGTAATTCACGAACAGGGTCCCGATAAAGACTATAATCAGTCCAAAAATGCCTCCGGCAACTGAGAGCAGTACAGATTCGGTAAGGAACTGCTGAAGTATCCATCTCCTTTTTGCGCCGAGGGCCATCTGTATGCCTATGATGCTTGTGCGTTCACGGACTGACACGAACATTATGTTGGCAATACCGAAGCCTCCCACCAGTATGGAGAAGCCTCCGATGATCCAGCCTGCGATATTGATGCCGTTGAAGACCGGTTCGAGGGTGCTTGTAATCTGGCTTGCCTGGTTGATTGAGAAGTTGTTATCCTCTCCGGGGCCGATACGTCTTGCTGCGCGAAGGGTCATTGTAACCTCGTCAGTGAGCTGCTGTACGGAGACCCCGTCCTTCCCCCTGATCATTATCTGGGAATTGAGGAACGGGTTGCGGAAGTTAACAAACTGGCGGCTGAAATCCAGCGGTACCAGGATCCCCTCATCCATGCCGTTATCGCTCATTCCTCCTTTGCCCTCTTTTTTGAAGACCCCGATGACCTGTGCCTTGTATTTGTCTATTGAAATCTCCTTGCCCACGGGATTGATCTTTTCAAACAGCTTCTCGGCCACCACGGCACCGATTATCGCCACAGGTTTACCTCCGCCTGACTCTGATTGGGTGAAATACCGGCCTTTTTCAATCTCAAAGGAACGTACGTTTTCAAAGTCGTGTGTCGCTGCCATGATCCAGGAACCGTCGATCAGGTTGCCACGGAATTTGACAGGCTCGGAAGAGTTGACTGTAAAACAGACAGCATTGGCCGAGGATGACCTCCTCGTCAAAGCGTCATAATCATCAACCGACGGGGGCGGCCACTTGATCATGTCCCACCATTTGATGTTTGCATCAGGCGTCCATGGCCATTTCTCGACATAAATTGTATTATCCCCCAGGCTTGCGATGCTCTGCCTGATGCTTCCCTCCATCCAGTCAAAAACGGTAAAAACGGAGATTATTGAAACAATCCCGATTGTTATACCGAAGAGCGAGAGGAAGGTACGGAGCTTGTTCACCGTTACTGAACCGAGGGCAAACAGAAAGCTCTCCCTGAACATTTTTAACCACATAACCCCGTTTTTTTCCGATCAAAGATAGTTAAATCTGAAACATCAATACATCCGCAATAAATCATCAATTCAATTATTTGACAAA
>CAZHAI010000172.1:0-5232 GCA_964530645.1 uncultured Rikenella sp.
ACAATGCCGTCTTCGACAAGAATCTCGACCATTTCGAATTCATCGAAAAGATAAGGTCGAGGTATGACCGTGAGGAGCTCGCAATCCTCCGCCTCCTGGTTTATGTTGGCAATAACAGGGGTGTTTTCACGGTGGAAAACAGCGAGTATACTGCAATGGCTATTCAGACAATGCTGAAGGGGATGGAGGTTCCGCTCTTCTGGCGCAAGCGCGAAATGGACATTAATGACCGCCTCGAGGCCATACTTAGCCTCATATTCAACGGGATTATGAAGAAAAAGTAAGCTGATTCTTTTCAGGAGCAGGGGTGCAATTGCTCCGTTTTATATTCAGCAGTAATTATTCCCGGTGTCGATTCCTTTATCTCCCTCCATCAGAGATTTTCTCTGCTGCCAGCGAAGGCCTTTCAAAACTTTTTCGGGGCTCCTTGTTTCACCGGGCCGGAAGCAGGTGACGGTACCGGCACCGGTTTATGCGTGAACGCCCAGACAAGCAGCGCAATTCCTAAAATAACCAATGGAATACTGAGCCACTGGCCCATATTCAACTTCATTCCGGCCTCGAAGGCTACCTGGTCCTCCTTCACATATTCCACGAAGAACCTGAACCCGAACACCATTATAAGGAACACACCGAAGAGCAGTCCCGGCTTCTGTTTCCCGAGGTTCTTCCAGTAGATCCACATCAGTATCCCGAAGGTAGTGAGATAGGCCAGCGCCTCGTAGATCTGCGTCGGGTGCTTCGGAGCAGTCTCGCCGTTGCGAAGGAACACGAATCCCCACGGAAGAGTAGTCTCCACTCCGTAAATCTCCGAGTTCATAAGGTTACCCAGTCGTATCAGCATTCCCGCAAGTGCAACAACTATGACCACACGGTCTATGGCCCAGAGGTAAGGCTTCTTCTCCTTCCTGACAAAAAGCCACAGTGCCAGCGGGATACCGATAGCCGCCCCGTGACTGGCCAGTCCCCCATGCCATATCTTCAGTATCTCCACAGGATTCGCAAGGTAGTACGCAGGTTCATAGAAGAAGCAGTGTCCAAGCCTGGCGCCGACTATAGTGCCTATTGCAACATAAACGGTAAGCCTGTCGAGAGTGGCATCTCCAAACCCTTCGTTTAGGAAGATCTTCCTCATGATGTAATAACCGATGACGAATCCTGATGCGAAGAGAAGGCCGTACCACCTTACTGCAAAATTGCCGATGCGGAAAATCTCCGGATCAACATTCCACGGAATTATCTGAAGCTCCATAGTTATGGTGTTTGGAATGCAAATTTAAGCAAAAATGGAACAGATGGGAAAATACTCAACAAAAGGTGAAGCAGAGGCTTTCCCCCTTCAATGAATATTTAACAAAATTTGATGTAAGTTTGCATGTGGTGGTTCACGGGAGATACATATCAGGCAGGCTGGGCATAACCGCCCTCATTACTCTTTTTATACTTTCTTGTGCCAAGATCAGCGCACCTTCCGGAGGTCCCAAGGATAACGACCCACCGGTGATCCTCAGGAGCCTCCCCGAAAACAGCACCGTGATGTTCACGGGCAAGTCCTTTGCAGTCACATTCGACGAGTATGTTGTACTTGACAGGATAGCCGAGAAGTTCATGGTTTCTCCCCCGCTGGCCACGAAACCCGAGATCAAACTGAAGGGTAAAGCGCTCATTGTCAACTGGGAGGATGACCTGGCCGACAGCACAACCTATACCTTTTATTTTCAGGATGCCATACGTGACAACAACGAAAACAATCCTATTCCCAATTATCAGTATGTCTTCTCAACAGGACCCGTCCTTGACTCCCTCTCGCTGACAGGGAATGTGTTCAATGCCTCCGATCTCGAGATAGTGGAGGATGTGACTATCCTGATGTATTCCAATCTCACTGACACTGCTCCCCGTACAATATTGCCGGCATACATATCCCGTCCTGATCCTTCGGGCGGCTTCATGATCAGGAACATCCGGCCGGGCAACTACCGGTTGTTCGCCCTGAAGGATCTCAACGGCAATACCCGCTTTGATCTCGATGATGAGATCTTCGCCTTTGGCGATTCAGTGATTTCAATCACCCCTGAAGAGTATTACGGCCTGATGCCTGACACTATCAGTTTCAAGCCGGCCGGCGCCACTGAGACCACGAAGCCCGACCAATTCGTTTATGGCCTTCACAGGATTTATGCTTTCCAGCAGGCACCGAAAAAACAGTATCTGAAGTTCACCGAGAGAAAGAGTTCACCGGCCATCGGCTTCGGACTGGCCATTCCATCAGACAGCGGACAGGTGTCAGTTACAATTACAGACGCCGACAGCACCTCATGGTTTATGGAGCACAACATTGCCCGGGATTCGTTCATGATCTGGATAACTGATCCGAAGGTCTATGACCTTGATCTTATCGAAGCCCTGCTCACCTACCCGTTCACTGACAGCACGGAAACCGTAATAGCCCGGACAGACACCGTCAGCTTCAGGTATCTTAAGCCAGCGACTCCCAGAGGAGGCCCTGGCAGAGTCCAGGGACTGGGAGTCACCACGAATGTCAACGGCAGGATCAGGCCCGGAACAGTGCCCTTTTTCCGTACAGCAACACCGCTTACGGAACCGGATACATCCCTGGTGACCCTGACACGTACGGTTGACTCGCTTCAGGTTGAGATTCCGTTTGAATTTATGAGAGACACAACCTCATTGCACCGTTTCACAATGAAAGTTCCCCTGGAGCCCGGGGGGACATACTCACTGCTTTGCAACAAAGGCACATTCAGGGATATTTTCGGTCTGGCCAGTGACTCAGCCATGTATCGTTTCTCTGTCGCCACAGAAGAAGATTACGGTAGCCTTAAGGTGACACTGACGGGCTATGAGGGAGATGTAATCATTCAGCTCACCGCTGACAAGGACAAGGTGATCCGGGAATTGAAAACAACCAGTCCGGGTGTTGTAAATTTCCCGCTGCTCGACAAGGGGAAGTACAGGCTCAAGGCTGTTTATGATCTCAATGCAGACGGGAAGTGGACAACGGGCGACTATAACTTTGCCAGGCAGCCGGAGCCGGTGACCTATTACTCATCGGAGCTGGAGGTCAAGATCAACTGGGCGCTTGAGCAGGACTGGGATCTCGGGCAGATGTATGTCAAGGATGTCTCCATCAGGAGTAAACCGGTTATCAAGAGATAATTAATATGTCGACGCGCAGAAAGTTCATCAGGAACAGTATTGTGGCAGGAGCGGCAGTCACTGCCGGCATTCCCGCTATTGCCTCGGGCATTGCCGGCAACTCAGTCGTATCCTCAGGCGCTTCCGGCTCACCGGCTGAT
The DNA here is from genome assembly GCA_964530645.1 of uncultured Rikenella sp. Taxonomy (GTDB): domain Bacteria; phylum Bacteroidota; class Bacteroidia; order Bacteroidales; family VadinHA17; genus SR-FBR-E99. The sequence continues at coordinate 3,321 of CAZHAI010000172.1, forward strand.
GCCTCTGGCATGGCCGCGATGCCGCTCTTTTCTTCAGGCAGTTCGGGCAAATGGCCCTCCGTGAGGCCGGCACCGCGCATTCGTAAGTTCAGGAGCAAAGCGGTTGAGGAAACTATAAAAGAGCTGGAGTCGTTCCTGGGTGCAGACAATGAACTGGCATGGCTTTTCTCCAACTGCTTCCCAAACACCCTGGACACCACTGTCAACTTCTCAACAAAGGAGGGGAGGCCTGACACCTTTGTCATCACCGGCGATATCAACGCAATGTGGCTCCGCGATTCCACCGCCCAGGTGTGGCCTTACGTGTCGCTGACAGGAGGCGATCCGCAGCTTAAGGCACTTATTGCCGGTGTCATCAACAGGCAGGTGAAATGCATTCACATCGACCCATATGCCAACGCTTTCAATGACGGTCCGGGACAGAGTGAGTGGATGAGTGACCTGACTGATATGAAACCCGAGCTGCACGAGCGCAAGTGGGAGATAGACTCGCTCTGTTATCCCGTCAGGCTGGCGCACGGTTACTGGAAAACAACGGGTGACACCTCTGTTTTCGATGCTTCGTGGTCAGCCGCCATGAGGCTGATCTTAAAGACATTCCGTGAGCAGCAGCGCAAGGAGAACCCCGGTCCCTACAAGTTTCAGAGGGTCACCGGATGGCAGACCGACACCGTGGCAGGGGCCGGATACGGCAATCCTGTCAACCCCGTAGGTTTGATTGTTTCGATATTCAGGCCATCGGATGATGCCACGATCTGGCCGTTCCTCATTCCGTCAAACTACTTCGCGGTGAAATCGCTCCGCCAGATGGCTGAGATAGCCACCTCAGTGACCGGCGATGCGGCCCTGGCAGCTGACGCTTCTGCGCTTGCCGGAGAGGTTGAGGCAGCGCTTGTTAAATATGCCCGTGCGATCCATCCTGTCCATGGGGAGATCATCCCTTACGAGACCGACGGTTACTACAACTACAATTTCATGGATGACGCCAACGTGCCCAGCCTTCTTAGCATGCCTTACCTGGGGACCCTTGACCGTAACGATCCGCTTTACCTCCGTACGCGCAAATTTGTGCTGAGTGACAGCAACCCGTACTATTTCTCAGGGATAAGCGGGCACGGTGTCGGCAGTCCGCATACCGGCCTCAACCGTATCTGGCCGATAGCCATAACAATGAAGGCGCTTACAGGCAATGATCACGATATAATCACATCGCTCAGGATGCTTAAGAATACGCATGCCGCAACCGGGTTCATGCATGAGTCGTTCTTGAAGGACGACCCCTCGAAGTTCACCCGCAAGTGGTTTGCATGGGCCAACACACTCTTCGGTGAGTTGGTGCTGGAGACATTCAGGGCGAAGCCTGATCTGCTTAAGGAAGTATAAAACCCAAAACATATGAAAGACGTTGTTGCCGGAGTAGACATTGGCGGAACAAACACGATCATCGGGTTTGTTGACGCGGAGGGTGTGATTCATGCAGAGGGGAGGCTCTCCACCCCCGAGTATGCGTTTGCTGATGATTTCGTTATAGGCCTTGACACGAAGCTGAAGGAGATGCTTGCCGGGCATCCAGATCTGAAGCTCATCGGCATAGGTATCGGCGCCCCTAATGCCAACTTCAACAGCGGCACGATAGAGCTTGCCCCAAACCTCAGGTGGAAGGGGATCATCCCCCTTGTGAAGATCACCGAGCGTCGTACCGGGCTCAAGACCAGGATCACCAATGATGCCAATGCAGCGGCACTTGGGGAGATGATCTTCGGTGCGGCGAAGGGAGTGAAGGATTTCATCATACTGACCCTGGGCACAGGTCTCGGCAGCGGCATCGTCGTTGACGGCGAGGTTGTCTACGGCCACACCGGTTTCGCCGGTGAGCTGGGTCACATGACCGTGGTTGAGGGAGGCCGGGTGT
>CAZHAI010000173.1:0-5219 GCA_964530645.1 uncultured Rikenella sp.
AAGCTGATGAGTCTTGCCCAGGCTGCCGTCGTTAACGAATTTCCGTCCCTGGAAGGTTACGGGTTCCTTACCCTCCGCATCGAATTTGACAGCATAGAACATTGTGTTGAGTATCTCTGCAATTACAGGATGTGAGAAAGTGTCCTGATCGAGCTTCTTGCACCATCCGCACCAGTCGGTGTAGGTATCGACGAAAATAGGTCTGGGGCTTGTCTTCGCCAGGGCAACTGCCTCCTCAATTGAATACCATTTCACGTCTGTAGCCTGCGCTGATGCAAACAGTGCCGGAACAGCAAGTAACAGAATGAATAAAAATCTCCTCATATCAGTCTTTAATTCTATTCTTTTCAACAGTTTAACAATTAGTGCACAAATTTAGTGATTCAGATCAATAACCAAAATTATGCCACAAAGTTCAGGGCAGATGTTTTTCGACTCCTGTTTTGGAATGTTTTTTTTATACATTTACGCACCATGTTAATTTTAAACCCGAAATCTGAAAATGGAAAAGATTAGAAAGACACTTGCCGAATCAAAGGCGGCGAGATGGACTGCCCTTGGGGTAGTGGCGTTTACAATGCTTTGCGGTTACTACCTGACTGATGTTATGGCTCCCCTCAAGACTATGCTTGAGCAGCAGCTTTCATGGTCAAGCAGCGAGTACGGAACATTCACCGGCGCGTATGGCTGGTTCAATGTATTCCTTATCATGCTTATCCTGGGTGGCATCATCCTTGACAAGATGGGCGTTCGTTTCACCGGGAAGATGGCAACTCTTCTTATGGTGGCCGGAACTGCAATCAAATACTGGGCTGTATCAACCAACATGCTTGACGGTCAGATACTCTTCGGCATGAAGACCCAGGTGCTGGTGGCAAGCCTTGGTTTTGCACTCTTTGGAGTTGGCGTTGAGACGGCAGGCATTACAGTATCAAAGATTATTGTGAAGTGGTTCAAGGGGAAGGAACTGGCGCTGGCGATGGGCCTTGAGATGGCGACTGCCAGACTTGGAACCATGCTTGCACTCCAGACCTCGGCGCCAATTGCCAAAGCTCTTGGGCATGTGTCAATGCCGATTCTTCTGGCCCTGATCCTTCTCTGTATCGGCATGATTGCCTTCTTCATCTATTGCGGGATGGACAAGAAACTTGATGCCTCAATTGCAGAGGCTGACAAGGATATGGTTCAGGAGCCAGAGGAGAGCTTCAGGCTCAGTGATATTTGGTTCATTATCAAAAACAAGGGATGGTGGTATATTGCAATACTATGCGTTCTCTTCTACTCAGCTGTTTTTCCGTTCATCAAATATGCATCTGACCTTATGGTCAATAAATTCGGTGTCGATCCGGCTACTGCGGGGATAATACCCTCTCTTCTTCCCGTGGGAACGATGATCCTGACTCCCTTCTTCGGCAACCTGTACGACAGGAAAGGAAAGGGCGCTACAATCATGATTATCGGAGCCGTTCTTCTCATCTTTGTTCATGCAATGTTCTCGGTGCCGTTCCTGAACAAACCTTATCAGGCTGTTATGCTTATAATCATCCTGGGTGTCGGTTTCTCACTGGTGCCCTCAGCAATGTGGCCCTCGGTGCCCAAGATCATCCCTATGAAGCAGCTGGGAACGGCTTACGCGTTAATCTTCTGGGTGCAGAACTGGGGTCTGATGGGTGTGCCAATGCTTATCGGCTGGGTGCTCGACAAGTACTGTATCACCGGGTCACGCATGATCGACGGGATCTCCGTTCCGACATACAACTACCAGATACCTATGATGATTTTCACATCCCTTGGCCTGCTTGCGATTGTCTTCGGCTTCCTGCTGAAGGCTGAGGATAAAAAGAAGGGTTACGGCCTTGAAATGCCTAATATTGTAAAGGAATAATCAACAACAGATAGTTATGAGTGAAATTAAAAAACTTGAACCGAAGCTTCTGTGGCAGTATTTCTATGAAATAACACAGATACCGCGTCCCTCCAAGAAGGAGAAGAAGATGACGGATTACATGAAAAAGTTCGGCAGTGAGCATGGCCTCGAGACAGTGGCTGACAAAACAGGCAATGTTATCATCCGCAAGCCCGCCACCAAGGGGATGGAGAACCGCAAGGGGATAATCCTGCAGGCTCACCTCGATATGGTACCTCAGAAGAACTCTGACAAGAAGTTTGATTTCGAGAAGGATCCCATCGAGACCTGGATTGATCAGGGATGGGTGAAGGCGAAAGGTACCACCCTCGGTGCCGACAACGGCATGGGTGTGGCGGCTGCAATGGCAGTGCTTACTGATCCCAAACTTGCTCACGGACCCATTGAAGGTCTCTTCACAGTTGACGAAGAAACCGGCATGACAGGCGCCAGAAACCTTAAGAAGGGATTACTCAAGGGAGAGATACTGCTGAACCTGGACTCCGAGGATGAGGGCGAGCTCTACGTGGGATGCGCCGGCGGCATAGATGTGGGCGCCACCCGCAGCTACAAGCAGGAGAAGACCCCGGAGGGGGTTACGGCATACAAGCTGAGCCTCAAGGGACTCAGGGGAGGCCATTCAGGACTCGATATCCATCTTGGAAAGGCTAATGCCAATAAGCTGATGTTCAGATTCTTCCAGCAGGCTGAGCACGATTTCGGCATGCGTATAGCAGAATTCACTGGTGGTGATCTCCGCAATGCAATCCCGCGTGAATCCTTTGCTACGATTGTGGTTCCTACAATTAAGAAAGCCCAGTTTGAAAAGTTCATGAAGGGTTATGAGAAGATGTACAGGACCGAGTTCATGGAAGTAGACCCTGACATCAAGCTCTTGTTCAAGGTGGCTGAGGCTCCCGCAAAAGTGATGAATGAGGCTGATCAGTACCGTATTATAAGAGGCGTATTTGTCTGCCCCAGCGGAGTGCAGAGGATGAGTGCCAGCATGCCCGGCGTGGTAGAGACATCAAATAACCTCTCCATCGTCAGGATCGGCAACGGCAAATTCGAAGCTTTCTGTCTGTGCAGGAGCTCGGTTGAGACAGCCAAGGAAGCCACTGCATGGAAGATTGCTGCCGGATTCCAGCTGGCAGGCTGCGATGTGGAATTGTCAGGCAGCTATCCGGGCTGGAAGCCAAACATGGACAGCGCCATCCTTGTGACAATGAAGGACACATATAACAAACTTTACGGAAAAGTCCCGGAGATAAAGGCCATCCATGCAGGCCTGGAGTGCGGTATCATCATGGGTGTCTACCCGAAGCTCGATTCAATCAGTTTCGGCCCGACGATCCGTTACCCGCACAGTCCGGACGAAAAAGTCGAAATTGAATCGGTAGGCAAGTTCTGGAACTTCCTTACAGCCACCCTGAAGAACGCACCGAAGGCCTAGGGGGAGCTGATCCGGCTCACAGGATACATAAATCCAATATAAGAGAGGGGATCCCGGAATGGGTTCCTCTCTTTTTATCTCGTGACCGGTAAGGCTATTTGACGGATATCTCGGCCAGGATATCATCTTTCATGACATTCTGCCCGGCTTTCACGCCGATCAGGGTGACTGTGCCGGCTACCACGGACTGTATTTCGTTCTGCATCTTCATCGCCTCCAGAATCACAACGGCTTCACCTTTCATCACCGTTGCACCTTCACGCACCAGTACATCAATGATTTTTCCCGGCATGGGTGCCCTTACAACCAGCGCCTGGTTTTTACCCGCACCTGTCCGGAGGACCTTTTTCCTCTGCATCGAAACCGGCGTCTCAACAGTGAAGACGTGGGCAATGTCATTAAAGAGAATCTCATACCTGTTCTGCTTCGTCCGGACTATCTCCACGGGGTATCGTCTGTTCTTCCAGAGAATGTGCACCCCGTACTTCTCATCCTCGCGGAGCTCAACGGTGTAATCCCTTCCGTTCACTCTTATTATGTTCTTAAGGGGGAGGCTGAATGAAAATTTATGTCCCTCATTGGAGAGGGCGTACAGCTTCTTTATTGCAGGCCTTTCAGGTGTCATGTCCAGGTTTTAAAATTGTGTCAGTCTCTTTCTCAGCAGCCACGGGGTGAGCTCCCTTCCCTGGTCGAAACTGATTCCGGCCTTCCTTTCTGAAAGGTTCTCCTCCACGAAGAGCTTGGTTGCAAGCCATGCAGATATTGTCTCCTCGTACTCACTGCTGGTGTGGTACTTCTCGAGGTCTTTTTCGATGAATGCGGTGGTAAAGGTGCCGGCCTGAAAGATCGGGTTACGCATCAGCATCCTGAAGAACGGCAGGGTTGTCTTGGTACCCTTAATCCAGACCTTGTCAAGCGCCAGTTTGGTTTTAATTATAGCGTCATGGCGATCGCTGCCGGTTACTATCAGCTTGGCAATCATGGAGTCATAGGAGGCCACTATTGATGATCCGGCCCTTACCCCGGTGTCCACCCGTACCCCTGGTTCGTCAGGGAAACTGATCTTCTCTATTCTTCCCGGCGCAGGGGCGAAGCCTGCCTGCACATCCTCGGCGTTGATGCGGCACTCGATCGCCCAGCCGGTGAGCCTGACATCTTCCTGCCTGATTGTGAGCTCTTCCCCTGAGGCAATGCGAATCTGCTGTTCGATCAGATCGATGCCTGTAATCATCTCAGTGACCGGGTGTTCCACCTGGATCCGGGTGTTCATCTCCATGAAGTAGAAATTTCGGTCAGAGTCGAGCAGGAACTCCACTGTGCCTGCAGAGTAGTAACCCACTGCCCTGGCAATCTTCACGGCAGTTTCGCCCATCCGTGCCCTTAGTGTTTCATCGAGGGCAGGGGAGGGGGCTTCCTCCATCAGCTTCTGATGCTTGCGCTGGATGGAACACTCCCTTTCTCCAAGATGGATTATATTGCCGTATGTATCCCCAAGAATTTGAAATTCAATATGTTTCGGGTTTTCAATATACTTCTCGATGAAGACGCTGGGGTCGTTGAATGCCTTCTCTGCCTCTCTGCTGGCCAGGATGAACATCTTTTCCATCTCTGATTCCTGTCGCACAATGCGCATGCCGCGGCCCCCGCCTCCCGAGGCTGCCTTTATGATTACAGGGTAGCCTATCCTGGCAGCCTGACGAATGGCTTCATCCTCATTGGCGACGCTTCCGGGAGTGCCCATGGCCATTGGTATTTTATGGCGAAGTGCAATCTGGCGGGCGACGGGTTTGTTCCCCATCTTGTAAATAGCGTCCGGGGAAGGGCCGATGAAGATGATTGAGTTATCACGACACTTGTCCG
>CAZHAI010000174.1:0-5198 GCA_964530645.1 uncultured Rikenella sp.
TGCTACTTTTTCACATGCGTATGATATCTCTCCGAGGGTTGCCCTCCTTGAGGCAGCCTCCACGGCCAGTTCGAGAAGATTGCCCTCTCCGGTCTTAGCGGCATGGGTGATGGCGTCAAGTGCCTTCCGGCATGCCACCTCATCACGGTTGGCCTTCAGCTGCGCCAGCCTCCTGAGCTGTGAATCGCGAACTGCGGTGTTATCCACCTCAAGCGTCTCGAGAGGATCCTCCTTCTCAAGCCTGTACTTGTTGAGGCCTACGATTGTCTGAGCGCGGGAGTCGATCCTTGCCTGAGCCCTTGCTGCAGCCTCCTCAATCCTCATCTTGGGTATGCCGGACTCGATTGCCTTTGCCATCCCGCCGAGGCTCTCCACCTCCTCTATCAGCTCCCATGCCTTGAGAGCAATCTCATGGGTGAGGGTCTCCACGTAATAGGATCCTGCCCATGGGTCAACCGACTTGCATATGCTTGTCTCCTCCTGCAGGAAGATTTGTGTGTTGCGGGCTATCCTCGCGGAGAAGTCCGTCGGCAGCGCTATGGCTTCGTCGAGGGCGTTAGTGTGCAGACTCTGTGTGTGACCAAGTGCTGCTGCCATTGCCTCGATGCAGGTGCGCCCCACGTTGTTGAAAGGATCCTGCTCGGTGAGGCTCCAGCCCGATGTCTGGGTATGGGTACGGAGTGCAAGCGATTTGGGATTTTTGGGATTGAATTCGCTGACTATCTTCGCCCATAGCATTCTTGCAGCCCTCATCTTGGCAACCTCCATGAAGAAGTTCAGGCCACTGGCCCAGAAGAAGGAGAGGCGGGGTGCAAAGTCATCTATGTTCAGCCCGGTGTTCACTCCTGTGCGGAGGTACTCCAGCCCGTCGGCGAGGGTATAGGCAAGCTCGATGTCGGCTGTGGCGCCTGCCTCCTGCATATGATAACCCGAGATTGAGATGCTGTTGAATTTCGGCATCTTCTCGGAGGTGTACCGGAAGATGTCAGCTATTATGCGCATCGAAAATGACGGGGGATAAATGTATGTATTGCGCACCATGAACTCCTTCAGGATGTCATTCTGGATTGTACCCTGCAGCTCGCTCAGTTTCGCTCCCTGCTCCAGCCCGGCAACGATGAAAAAGGCCATCACTGGCAGCACGGCACCGTTCATTGTCATTGAGACCGACATCTGGTTAAGAGGTATCTGGTCAAACAGAATCTTCATGTCGAGTACGGAGTCGACTGCCACTCCGGCCTTGCCAACATCGCCCACAACACGCTCATGGTCCGAGTCATAACCGCGGTGTGTTGCCAGGTCGAAGGCTACCGACAGGCCCTTCTGACCAGCAGCGAGGTTTCTGCGGTAAAAAGCGTTTGACTCCTCAGCCGTCGAGAATCCGGCGTACTGCCTGACTGTCCAGGGCTTCATTGTGTACATTGCGGAATAGGGCCCTCTGAGGAAGGGCGGAATGCCGGCAGCATATCTCAGATGCTCCATTCCCCTGAGATCCTCCCCTGAATAGACTCCCTTGAGCTTTATCCGCTCCGGTGTCTCCCACAAAGGGCTGATCCCGTTGGCTTTCTCCCACTGTTTTATATTTCGTGAAGGTGCTGAAACCTTCAGAGGGTCAATCTTTGTAAAATTCGGTCTTTTGCTCATCTCCGGTCAGTTAATTCCGAGTATTCTGTTGAACATCTGCAGTGTCTCAAGCACATTTGATCTCAGGCTTATGAAGTGTTCAAGTCCTGCAGCCTTCAGCTCGTCAGTGCAGGGCGGATTTCCCGCCACAGCAACAACAGCCCTTCCGGCTGTAATGCTGAAGGCTTCCTTCGCCACCGTGGCATACTCCTCATCGGAGCTGCAGAGGACGATAATGTCCGCCTTTGACTCCAGTGCAGCATTTACGCCATCAGTAACATTCTCAAACCCGTTGTTGTCCTTCACCTCATAGCCGGCCACGGCGAAGAAGTTGGACGAGAACTGTGCCCTGGCCCTGCGCATTGACAGATCGCCGATAGTAAGCATGAATGCAAGAGGCCTGCGGCCGGATCTCTCCGTGGCCAGCCTCAGCTTCTCGAACTCATCGGCACCGCGGGCGGGAATGATCGGTTTCACCTCACTGTCAGGCGATGGTTTGTATTCGGTAATCAGTTTGTCCGGATCATGCCGTGGCGCCTGGCTCTCCCTGAAATCAGGGTACTGATTGGTGCCAAGCAGGATCTCCTTTCTCTTTGCCATATCGGCCTTCCGTGCTGCAGCGATTGCGGCAATGTTGTCCTGGATAGTTCCCTTGCGAAGTGCTGCAAGGAAGCCTCCCTCATTCTCAATCGCTGTGAAAAGCTTCCATGCCTCAGTTGCTATCATAGCCGTCAGTTCCTCAATGTAATAGGAGCCTGCGCCGGGGTCTGCCACCTTATCGAGGTGCGACTCCTCCGCCAGAAGCAGTTGCTGGTTGCGTGCGATTCTCCGGGAGAACTCGTCGGCATTGCGGAACACTGTGTCAAAGGGTTCGACTGTGATCGACTCTGCTCCGCCAAGGACTGCCGACATGGCTTCGGTCTGAGTGCGGAGCATGTTGACATACGGGTCATACAGTGTCTTGTTCCACCTGCCGGTTATGGAGTGAATATGCATCAGGGCTGCTTCCTCATTCGTTGTGCCATACTCCCTGGCAATCACGGCCCATAGCATCCTGGCTGCGCGAAGTTTGGCTATCTCCGGGAAGAAGTCCGGGCCGATGCCCATTGTGAATCTCATGGCACCGGCAGCAGCATCAGCATTTATGCCTCTTTCCGTCAGTGCTGCCATGTACTCGCTGCCAAGTGAAAGTGTATATGCCAGCTCGGCCACGGGGCCCACGCCGGCATTGCTGAAGAGAGTTCCTGACGGCTCCAGGCATCTTATGCCGGGCTCTTTGGCTGACTCCCTGACCAGGTCAGCAAGATAATCCAGGCCCTCCTCAACGGTTACGCACAGCTTGCCGTTGGCAGCAAGCCTGCCAAGCGGATCGGCTGACACAGTAATCCTAATCTGTTTCATGTCCGCTTTTCCCGCCTTTAGACATGCCTTCAGTGCGGCGAGAAGCTCCTTCGCCTTACCTGCCACAGAGAAGTTAAGCTCGACACTCTCGGTGTGAATCCCATTGAGGAGTAGTGATATGTTTTCAGGTGTGACCGACTCCGGGTCGGCGATTACAAAGCCGAGTGATGTGACACCTCTCATCAGAATATCAAGCGCCTGCGCATTTGCAGCCTCGAAGTCGGTGACGGTGATGTCCTGTCTCACAAGCCAGCTGTTGCCCGAGGTCTTAATTCCCCTTACGTAGGGGAAGTCGCCCGGCAGGAGATTGCTATGAGTAAGGCTGTCAAGATCCTCCTGTCTGTAGAAAGGCTTGACGGCCAGGCCGTCACGGGTTCTCCATATGAGTCTCTTGCTGAAATCGGCCCCCTTCAGATCAGCGGTGATCTTCTCCATCCAGGCCTCGGTGGAGACGGGCGGGAATTGTTCAAATAACCTTTTGTTTTTATCCATCAGGATCGTTGTTGCTGAGGGTTGTAAATAAATCTTATCCAAGCCGGTTAAACCATGCTTTTTATCATGAGGGGTTACACCTTTCCACCGAATTCCATCAGGTATGCCTTGATGAATTCATCTATCTCCCCGTCGAGCACGGCCTGTGCATTGCCAGCCTCGTAGCCGGTGCGCAGGTCCTTGACCAGCTTGTAGGGGTGCAGCGTGTAGGAGCGTATCTGTGATCCCCACTCTATCCTTTTCTTTGCACCTTCGATCTTATCTATCTCCTCCTGTCTCTTTCTGAGTTCCATCTCGTAGAGGTGCGAGCGGAGCAGGCGGAGGGCGTTCTCCTTATTCTGTCCCTGGGAGCGCGATTCCTGGTTCTCTATGACGAGACCGGTCGGCGCATGGCGAAGCCGCACTGCCGTCTCCACCTTGTTGACATTCTGTCCTCCCGCACCTGATGAGCGGAATGTTTCCCATGTAATATCGGCGGGATTTATTTCAACCACGATGTCATCATCCACCAGTGGAGCAATGAATACAGATGCGAATGTGGTCTGACGTTTGCCCTGGGCGTTGAATGGTGATATGCGGACCAGGCGGTGCACTCCGTTCTCGCTCTTGAGGTAGCCGTAGGCGTTTTCGCCCTCGAACTCGAGGGTTACTGTCTTGATGCCGGCCTCATCGCCCGGCTGGTAATAAGCTTCTGTGATCTTGTAGCCGCTTTTCTCACCCCACATGAGGTACATTCTCATGAGCATCTGGGCCCAGTCGTTGCTCTCCGTGCCGCCGGCTCCGGCGTTGATCTTCAGCACGGCTCCCAGCCGGTCCTCCTCGCGCCTGAGCATGTTGCGCAGTTCAAGTTTCTCAACTGCTGCATGGGATTTTGTGTACTGGGCCTCCAGTTCTTCGTCGGAGGCTTCTCCCTCTTTATTAAAATCGAAGAGTACTATAAGATCCTCCACGGCAGTATCGACTGCGGCGAAGGCTGTTGTCCAGCTCTTGACGGAAGCGATTTCCCGCATGAGTTCCTCCGCCTTTTTCGGATCATTCCAGAATCCTGCGGTATGGGTGATCTCTTCCTTTTCCTTAATAAGTTTTAATCTCTGGTCGACGTCAAAGATACCTCCTTAACGCATCCCGGCGTTCAACGAGGTCTTTTATCTGGTCATTGTTTATCATGGTCCGTTAATGTTTGGCGCAAATATACTAAATGGCAGGGAATAGACCAGTCGGCAGTTTGCAGTCTGCAATCTGCGGTCTTCAGTCTTATGTCATTCAATTAATTATGATTTTGACTGTTGACTGCCGACTGTGGACTGCCGGCTTCCGGCAGGATTGGCCGTAGGCCATCAGGAATTGTAATGGCAGGCCGTTACAATTCTGAATCCTCTACGAGGAAATATTTTATTTCTATTTCTTCGTACTACAATTCTTCATGCGCTACGCGCAATAATCAGTACCATGACATACCATTACAATTCTTCATGCGCTACGCGCAATTATTGGCCGTAGGCCATACAGCATTGTAGAAGAATGGCATCTCCCAGATCCTTGGCCGTAGGCCATACAGCATTGTAGAAGATTGGCATCTCCCGGATCCTTGGCCGTAGGCCATACAGCATTGTAGAACAGGGATATTTCTAATAAACCCTGAATCCTGAGAAATAACCCTGTTCCAGCACGATACCAAAATC